>NZ_JBSFUB010000101.1:0-24810 GCF_053591575.1 Streptomyces altiplanensis
GGCGACGATCAGCAGGTTGCCGACGGCGTGGTCGTGCAGGTCGCCGCGGCTGGAGAAGCGGTGCCGTGTCCTGCCGCTGCCCGTGACCGGCATGCGCCGTGAAGAACGCGCCGCCGGCACCTCTTGAACCGCCCCCTCAGCCAGAAAGCCGAGAACATGCCCTCTCAAGAAGTGAACCTGAACGTCGAGGTCGAAATCCACGACCCCGGTACGGCCGTTCTGGCCATCGGCGGTGAACTGGACATCGATACCGCGACCTTCCTGCATCACCACTTGGCGAATCAGTTCCTTCACGGCCGGCACCATCTCGTGCTGGACCTCTCGTCCTTGCAGTTCGTGGACTCATCGGGAATGAACGTGCTGATCAAAGCCGCTCGGGAAGCCCGGGAAGGAGGGGGCGACCTGCGCCTCGTCGCCCCCGCCCCTGCGGTCCGGCGCCTTCTCGAACTCACGGGGCTGAGCCTCATGACACCGATCCACGCCGATCTCGAAGAGGCACTCGGCCGGCCCGGGATCCCCGCACAGGCGCCCGCCACGGGCAGGGACGACAGAAGCCGGCAATAGAGCCGGCCTCGTGGAGAGCGCCGAGGTCACGACACCTCGATACCGATGAGGCAGGTGTCGTCGTCGGTGTCCGAACTGCTGTGGGTGAGCAGGCGGTCGAGCCGGCGCTCCAGGGTCTGGGCCGGTGCCTGCGCCGTGACGAGCAGCTGGGTGAGGGACTCGTGGACGGCGGTGTCCCTGCGCTCGATGAGGCCGTCGGTGTACATCAGCAGGGTGTCGTGCGGTTCGAGCTGGAGCTCGGCCTCTTCGTACTCGGCTTCCGCGAGGGCGCCCAGGAGAAGCCCTCGCGGCAGGGGCAGCGTGGTGGCCTCGTGCTCCCGTACCAGCACGGGCGGCAGGTGGCCTGCCCTGGCCCAGCGCATGACGCGGGTCTCCGGGTCGAAGAGGCCGCACACCGCGGTGGCGGTGACCTGTCCGGTGAGGTGGTGCGCCACGATGTTCAGCCAGGACAGCAGCTGGCCCGGTCCCGCGCCGGTGACGGCGAGGCCGCGCATGGCGTTGCGCAGGACCACCATGCCTGTGGCCGCGTCGATGCCGTGGCCGGCGATGTCTCCGACGCAGAGCAGTATCCGCTTGGACGGCAGGACGACGGCGTCGTACCAGTCACCGCCCACCAGGGACTCCGTCTCCGCCGGCCGGTAACGTACGGCGATCTGCAGGCCGGGGGCGTCGAGCGGCGCCCGGGCCGGCGGCATGATGGCGTGCTGGAGCTGCAGGGCCAGCCGGTTGCGCTCGGCCGACTCCTGTTCGGTGTGGGCGAGTTGGTCGCGGGTGGCGGCGAGCGCCACCTCGGTCCAGTGCTGGGAGGAGATGTCCTGGTAGGCGCCACGTACCGCGAGGAGCCGGTCGTCGGCGTCGAGGACGGGTTCGGCGATGACCCGGATGTGACGGGTCACTCCGTCGGGACGCATCAGGCGGAAGGCCGTCGAGGCCGGGCGCCGGTGGTGGAGGACTGCCTGCAGGAAGCGGCTGATGGTGACGGCGTCGTCCGGGTGCGCGTGGTCGGTGAGATCCTGCAGGGACACCGGCTCTTCGGTGGCCGGCCGCCCGTACAGGGCGAAGAGCTGCCCGTTCCAGGTGATCTCGCCCGTCACCAGGTTCTCCTCGAAGCCGCCGATGCGGCCGAGGCGCTGCGCGTGCTGCAGCAGGCTGGCAAGCCGGGCCGTCTCGTCCTCGATGCGCCAGATGAGCAGGACGCTGCCGCCGTGCCGGCTGATGCTGAGGTCGGCGACGGACGCGAGCGGCACCTGGTCGACGAGGGCGGTCAGCGTCATCCGCTGCGCACGGAACGGCTCGCCGGTGGCGTAGACGCGTTCGATCTTCCCGAAGAGTTCGCTGTCGTCGGCGGCCATGGGGTAGGCCTCCAGCAGCAGGGCCCCGTTGACGGCGCTGCGGGGGCGCCCCGCCGGGTCCACGAAGTTGCTGTTCACATGGCGGATCCGGAAGTCGCTGAGATGGCCTTCCGCACCGAGGTGCGGCGTGAGGACGAGCGCGGGGTCGTACAGCCCGTCGGAGAGGTCCACCAGCTCGGAGACGTCGGCCAGTTCCCGCGCGGAGGGAAGGTGCATACCGGTGGTGGGCAGGCTTTCGAGTGTGTGGGCGCACAGCTCGGCCAGGGCTTCGATCTGGCGCTCGATGGCCGGTGACTGCGGGGGGAGCTGCTGGGGCCAGCAGATCTCCAGTACGCCGTGTATGCGGCCGCCGGTCCCGGCGGGCAGCGCGACACGGCCGCCGTTCGGGGTCTGCTTGTGGCCGATGGAGGGAACACCGGCCTCGGCGAGGGAGGGGATCCGGACGGTACGGCGTTCGCCGAGGGCCTGGCGGGCGACGGTCGCCACACCGGGCGGTACGTACCGCCAGCGTCCCGCTTCGTCGGCGCTGAACCCGGCGTGACCGCAGAGGGTGAGGGAGGCGTCCGAGCCGACGGTCCAGACGGCGACGGCTGTGGCTCCCAGCGGGGCCAGCGCGTGTTCGAGCAGCGATCCGGCCACGGTCTGGGTGTCCCCGGCGGCCAGCGCGGCGCTTTCGGCGGTGCGCAGGCGCACGGCGACGGACGGGCCGGCTCCCCCGCCGTACGGGTCGTCGCCGCCCGTCCGCCGGACGAAGTCACCGGTGATGCCGACGACATGGTCCCGGGCCGACTGGTTGATGATGTCCGCGGCCAGCTCCAGCTGGGACAGACCGGCCTGGTCGGCGAGTTCTCCGAGCTGTCGCGCCGCCTGGGCCGGACCGCACCCGAGCCGCTCGATCAAGATGCCCTTGGCGAGTTCGACCAGGGCGCGGCCGTCGGCCGCGGCGTGCGCCGCCTGCACCTCCCCGCGAAGCCGTTCGACGGTGGCGGCCAGCCGGCCGACCACGGAGGCCCGGCCGGGCAGAGGCTCCTCGCCGGGCCCGGCGGGGAGCCCGGCGGACGACTGCGGGGCAACGTCTTCCGCGCCGGGATCCGCGGGGTGTTCAGAAGTAGGAGTACTCATGGTGTTGCTGACTCCTCGGTGCTTCGGCTGGGTACCGCAGGGCGGGCGCGGGGTGGCTGCTGACAGTCGGCGAAGGCCACTTCTGGCTAATTGTCCAGCCATCGGCGCACGCATGCGATGAGGTCGTTGGCGTCCACCGGCTTGGTGACGTAGTCGCTGGCGCCGGCGGCGAGGCTCTTCTCCCGGTCCCCCGGCATCGCCTTCGCGGTGACCGCGATGATGGGCATGCTCGCGTGCGCGGGCATCTGCCGGATCTCGGCGGTCGCCTCGTAGCCGTCCATCTCCGGCATCATCACATCCATCAGGATCAAGTCGATGTCCGGGTGTTCGGCGAGTGCCTCGATCCCCTTCCGGCCGTTCTCCGCGTGCAGGACCTTGATGCCGTGGAGTTCCAGGATGCCGCTGAGGGCGTAGAGGTTGCGGGCGTCGTCGTCGACGACGAGCACGGTACGGCCGTGCAGAGCGGCGTCGACGGTCCGCGGGGCGCGCTGGCGGGTCTCCTCGGTCCGCACCAAGGGCACGACGGCCCCCGGCTGCTCGGCCGACAGGTGCAGTGCGATGCGTTCGCGCAGTTCGTCCAGGCTGGAGAGCAGCTCCAGCGGCCTCTGGCTGGCTCGGGACTGGAGTGCCCGCTCGTGCGCCGCGTCCAGACGGCGGTTGTTGTGTGCGAGCACGGGGACGCTCCTGAGCGCGGTGTCGCCGTCCATCGCGTTCAGGAAGCGCAGGGCTTCGCCGTCGGCCATGTCCAGTTCCAGGACCACGCAGTGGAACGGCTCGGCGGCAAGGGCGCCGGCGGCTTCCTGGGGGCCCACCGCCGCGATGACCTCGATGTCCTCGCGGTCGGCGAGGTCGTAACTGCCGGCGAGTTCGGCCACCGCGCTTTCGGCGACGAGGGAGAGCAGCCCGCGCGGGCGCTTCTCGATCACGAGCAGGCGGCGCGGCCTGCGCGGCTGCGGGGGCGCAGCGGTCCGGGCGCGCTGCCCGCTCCCGGCTGCCGCCCCGGCGTCCTGACCGGTCTCCGCCGTGCCGGCCGTCTGCTCCTGGATGTCGGTGCGTGCGACGGGCAGGTAGAGGGTGAAGACACTGCCCTGGCCGGGAGTGCTCTCGGCCGTGAGGGCGCCGCCGAGCAGGTGCGCGATCTCGCGGCTGATGGACAGCCCCAGCCCCGTGCCCCCGTACTTGCGGCTGGTGGTGCCGTCCGCCTGCTGGAAGGCCCCGAAGATGACCTCGAGCTGCTGCTCGGCGATGCCCACGCCGGTGTCCTGGACGCGGAAGGCCACCACGGGGCCGCCCCGGCGGACGGAGCCGGGGATCTCGTCGCCGGCTGCCTGTTCGATGCGCAGCTCCACACTGCCGCGCTCGGTGAACTTGACCGCGTTGGACAGCAGGTTCCGCAGGACCTGGCGGAGCCGGGAGTCGTCGGTGAACAGGTCGACCGGTACGCCGGGTGCGGTGGTGATCGTGAAGTCGAGGCTCTTCTGGGTGGTCATGGGCCGGAAGGTGGCCTCGACGTATTCGAGGAGCTGCCGCAGCGCGACGCGTTCCGGGTGGACGTCCATCTTTCCCGCCTCGACCTTCGACAGGTCGAGGATGTCGTTGATCAGCTGCAGCAGGTCGGACCCCGCCGAGTGGATGATGCCCGCGTACTCGACCTGCTTGGCCGTGAGGTTGCGGTTCGGGTTCTGGGCGAGCAACTGGGCGAGGATCAGCAGGCTGTTGAGCGGAGTCCGCAGTTCGTGGCTCATGTTGGCCAGGAACTCGGACTTGTACTTGGAGGCCAGCGAGAGCTGCTGGGCGCGGTCCTCGAGCTCCTGCCGCGCCTGCTCGATCTCCAGGTTCTTGCCCTCGATGTCGCTGTTCTGAGCGGCCAGCAGGGCGGCCTTCTCCTCCAGTTCCGCGTTGGAGCGCTGGAGTTCCTCCTGCTGGACCTGCAGCTCCTCGGAACGCGACTGCAGTTCGGCGGCGAGCCGCTGCGATTCGCCGAGCAGCTCGTCGGTACGGGCGTTGGCGACGATGGTGTTGACGTTGACGCCCACCATCTCCATGAGCTGTTCCAGGAAATCCCGGTGGACGGGGGTGAAGGCGGTGAACGAGGCCAGTTCGATGACGCCGAGGACCTGGTCGTCGACGACGATCGGCAGCACGATCAGACTGCCCGGTGTCGTCCGGCCGAGTCCGGAGGAAATGCTGACGTAGTCGCCGGGCACCCCTTCGGCGGCGATGGTGCGGCGGCTGCGCGCCGCCTGGCCGACGAGGGATTCGCCCAGTCTGAAGCGGTCGTGGCCGGCGCCGGCGGGACGCCCGTACGAGCCGACGAGTCTGAGCTCGGTACCGTCCGGGGTCTCCTCCGCGAGGTAGAAGGCGCCGTACTGGGCGCAGACCAGCGGGGTGAGCTCGTCCATGATCAGCTCGCCGACCAGGGCCAGGTCGCGATGGCCCTGCATCAGGCCGGAGATCCGGGCCAGGTTGGACTTCAGCCAGTCCTGTTCCTGGTTGGCCCGGGTGGTCTCGCGCAGGGAGCCGACCATCGAGTTGATGTTGTCCTTCAGCTCCGCGACCTCACCGGAGGCGTCGACGGTGATCGACCTCGTCAGGTCGCCCTCCGCGACGGCGCTGGTGACCTCGGCGATGGCCCGCACCTGGCGGGTGAGGTTGCCGGCCAGCTCGTTCACGTTCTCGGTGAGACGCTTCCAGGTGCCGGAGACGCCCTCGACCTCGGCCTGGCCGCCGAGGCGGCCCTCGCTGCCCACCTCGCGGGCGACGCGGGTGACCTCGGCGGCGAAGGACGACAGCTGGTCGACCATCGTGTTGATGGTGGTCTTCAGCTCCAGGATCTCGCCGCGGGCGTCGACGTCGATCTTCTTGGACAGGTCGCCGTTGGCGACGGCGGTGGTGACCAGGGCGATGTTGCGGACCTGCCCGGTCAGGTTGTTCGCCATGGAGTTGACGTTGTCGGTGAGGTCCTTCCAGGTGCCGGCGACGTTCGGCACGCGGGCCTGGCCACCGAGCTGCCCTTCGGTGCCGACCTCGCGCGCCACGCGGGTGACCTCGTCGGCGAACGCGGACAGGGTGTCCACCATCGTGTTGATGACCTCGGCCAGCGCGGCGACCTCGCCCTTGGCCTCGACCGTGATCTTCCGCGACAGGTCACCGCGCGCCACGGCGTTGGCCACGTCGGCGATGGAGCGCACCTGGCCCGTCAGGTTGGAGGCCATCACGTTGACGTTGTCGGTGAGGTCCTTCCAGGTGCCGGAGGCGCCCCGTACGGTCGCCTGTCCACCGAGGTTCCCCTCGGTGCCCACCTCACGGGCGACACGGGTGACCTCGTCGGCGAACGCGGACAGCTGGTCGACCATCGTGTTGATGGTCTCCTTCAGCTCCAGGATCTCGCCGCGGGCGTCCACCCGGATCTTCTGGGTGAGGTCTCCCTGCGCGACGGCCGTCGTGACCTCGGCGATGGAGCGCACCTGGGCGGTCAGGTTGTCGCCCATGACATTGACCGACTCGGTGAGGTCCTTCCAGGTGCCGGAGACCCCCTTGACGTCGGCCTGGCCGCCGAGCCGCCCCTCCGTACCCACCTCACGGGCGACACGCGTCACCTCGTCGGCGAACGCGGACAGCTGGTCGACCATCGTGTTGATGGTCTCCTTCAGCTGAAGGATCTCGCCCCGCGCGTCGACGCCGATCTTCTGCGACAGGTCGCCCTGGGCGACCGCCGTGGCGACCTGGGCGATGGAGCGCACCTGGGCGGTCAGGTTGCCCGCCATGAAGTTCACGGAGTCGGTCAGGTCACGCCAGGTGCCGGAGACCCCCTTGACGTCGGCCTGGCCGCCGAGCCGCCCCTCCGTACCCACCTCACGCGCCACACGCGTCACCTCGTCGGCGAACGCGGACAGCTGGTCGACCATCGTGTTGATGGTCTCCTTCAGCTCCAGGATCTCGCCCCGCGCGTCCACGTCGATCTTCTGCGACAGGTCGCCCCGGGCCACCGCGGTGGCCACATGGGCGATGTCGCGGACCTGCGTCGTGAGATTGCCCGCCATCGCGTTCACCGAGTCGGTCAGGTCCGCCCAGGTGCCGGATACGCCCGGGACCTCGGCCTGACCGCCCAGTGTTCCTTCGGTGCCGACCTCGCGGGCGACCCGGGTCACCTCGGACGTGAACAGCGACAGCTGGTCGACCATGCCGTTGAACACGGTGGCGATCTCACCGAGCAGGCCGTCCGCCTCGTCGGGCAGGCGCGTGCCGAAGTCCCCGTCGCGTACCGCGGTGAGCCCGTCCAGCAGCTGCCGCAGCTCCGGCTCCCCCACCTTGCCGGTTCCGCGTGCCCGTGTCCGCTGTACTGGACGCGAGTTCCCGACTGTCGTCTCAGCCATGACCAATCCTCGTTGTGCTCACCGGGCACCCCCGCCGAAGGGACAGGACACCGTCACGGCCCTCGATCAGGGCCGCCCTCCCCCTGCGCCGCACGTCCCCGATCAGGGATCGTTGCCGTGCGACAAAAGTACGAAGCAGAGTACCCCGACACCGCTCGCCGGAGAAGCGGCGCTGATCTCCGGGGCACGACGCCGGGCGGATCCGGGTCGTTTCCTCCCCGTCGGCGGGCACGCCCTCGCGTCAGCGGCGCTTGGATTTCTCCGGTCCTTTTCCCCCTTGCCGTTTTCCGTCGCCGGGAGGGATCACGTCCTTGCCGGCCTTGGCCTTCTTCGGACCGTTTTCCCCGCTTCCGCCTTTCTTGGCGTCACTGCCCTGCGGGCGTTCGTCTCCAGCGCCTCCGGGCGGCCTGTGGGGAGCACGGCTGTTCCGGGCGTGCTCCTCGCCGGACCGGCCCGCGTTCTCGCCGGGCTCCGGACTGTCCTGGCCGGCCTGGCTTCCCTGGCTTCCCGGGCTTTCCGGGCTGCCCTGGCCGCGGGACGCACCGGAGGAGGCGGTGTCTGCCGGCGCACCGGCGGACGGCCTGGTGGTGGTGTGCCGTACGGGACCGGGCGCCGAGGAGCCGGCGGAGGGCCCCCTCGCGGTGTGCGATGCGGACTCGGGCGCACGGGGAGTCGGCGCCTCCTGCCCGCTCGTGCCACCGGGCAGGAGGGCAGTGGTGGTGAGGACGGCGCCGAGCAGGGCCGCGAGCGCGGTGCCGCTGACGAGCAGCGTGCGCGTACGCCGGACCCGCGGTGCCTTCGCGGGCTGCCGCGGCGTCTTCTCTCTCGTGGTGGCCGGGCCGGGAGAAAGCCGGTCGTCTCCCGTCTCGTCCCCTTCGCCCGCGAGGTGGTGTACGGATTCGGCCGACGCGGTGGCGGGGTCGAGGGCGATGTCCGTCAGGGCGGCGGCGCACGCCTGTGCGTCCGGCCGGGCGCCCTCGTCCTTGGACGTCATGTCACGCAGAAGGCCGGCCAGGGCAGGGGGCACGCGGGAGGGGATGACCGGCGGCCGGTGCAGGCGGGCTATCGCCGCTTCCAGGGGCGGTCCGCTGTATTCGAGTTCGCCTTTGAGGCATTCGAGCAGAACGAGCCCGAGTGCGTACACGTCCGCCGCAGGACCGGCCCCGGTGCCGAGGACCTGCTCGGGTGCGAGGTAGGCGGCCGTACCGACGAGGGCGCCGGGAACGGTGTGGGACGTGGCGTCGACGAGGCGGGATATGCCGAAGTCCGTGAGGTAGGGCCTGCCGTCGGCCTCCAGCAGGATGTTGGAGGGTTTGACGTCCCGGTGCACGATGCCCGCAGCGTGCACATGGGCAAGGGCGCGGGCCAGGCGGACGCCGAGCCGGACGGCGGACAGCGGTGTCATGGGGGCGGTCGCGATCTTCTGCCGCAAGGTGGCGCCCCGGACCAGCTGCATGACCAGGTACGGATGGTTCTCGTGCCGTCCGGCGTCGTAGACGGTGACGAGCCCCGGATGGTGCAGGCGTGCGAGCAGCACGGCCTCGTCACGGAATCGTTCCTCGAAGACCGCGTCGGCGCCGGGCCGGAACATCTTCACCGCCACGGGCCGTCCGAGACGCAGGTCGGTCCCCTGGTACACGTCCGCCGTACCGCCTCTGCCCAACAGCTCGTCGAGCCGGTAGCGGTCGGCGAGAGTGCCGTGGGCACTCTTTGTGCCGGCCATGTCGGCCGGCGTACGGCTCGTCATCGAGACTCCTGCGGGTGAAGCGACACCAATGTGCGCGCACGGACGTCCAGCACGCTTCTCCGGGTACCCCTTGCGCCATCCCGCATCCATGGACGGACAGGTCGACGGTGCCGGGTCCGGACCGGTGCGTCCGCCGTCCGGAATCGTAGTGGTCCGGCACGCCGGTGTGTGCCCCACGGACTCCCGTCGGCCTCCGGCCTCTTCGTGCGGAGCGTCTGCGTCCGGAGACGGCCGGCAGGAGCCGTGCCGAGCTCCGGGCCGTCTTCCGGTGTCACGCCGACGTCGCGGCGGGACCGAAGGGTGGACCAGCGACTGGGGACGGATTCGCTCCCGGTCCGGCCGGTTGTCGCCTTCTCCCTTCGTCGCGAGTCGAGGACGGCACGACGTTGACCTTTTGGGATAGTTTGATCAGATCTATTCGCTTCATTCCTCTATACGGAGGTTTTCGTGGCCACTCTCACTGTGTGGAAGTTCGCGTCACCCGAAGCGGCAGCTGACGTCGAGTCGACTCTGCAGTCGCTCCAGAAGCAGCAACTGGTGAGGATTCTTGATGCCGCTGTCGTCAGCTGGCCCCAGGACAAGCCCAAGCCGGCTACGAAGCAACTGCACAACCTCGTCGGTGCTGGAGCGCTGACCGGCACCTTCTGGGGCATGCTCTTCGGCCTGCTGTTTCTCGCTCCCCTGCTGGGCGCGGCGATCGGAGCGGCCGCGGGAGCCCTCGGTGGGAAGTTCACCGACATCGGCATCGACGACGACTTCATCAAAGAAGTCAAGGAACAGATCACTCCGGGTACCTCGGCTCTGTTCCTGATGACGCAGGAGGCGAAGACGGACCGCGTCAAAGAAGCCCTGCCCGAGCACACGGCAGAGCTCATCCACAGCAACCTGGACGCGCAGACGGAGACAAAGCTGCGGGAACTCTTCTCCGAGTAGAGGCGCCTGTACGGCGTACCACTCGGCGCGGGCCGGCTCGGAAACCGGCTCGGCGACCGCCGTGGGGAAACGCGCCGGGCCGGGGGCGCGGGCGACCCGGCGCCTGTCAGCAACGGTGTACGGGTGTACGGCCGGGGGCCGGTCATACCGCGTCAGAAGTCCACGGGTTCGCGGATGAGCGGGCAGGTCATGCAGTGTCCGCCGCCTCGGCCGCGGCCGAGTTCGGCGCCGACGATGGTGATGACTTCGATGCCCGCCTTGCGCAGGAGAGTGTTCGTCTGCGTGTTGCGGTCGTAGGTGAAGACGACGCCCGGTTCGAGCGCGACGGCGTTGTTGCCGCTGTCCCACTGCTGCCGCTCGGATGCGTACACGTCGCCGCCGGTCTCGATCACCCGCATCGTGGCCAGGCCGAGGGCCTTGGTGACGACATCGACGAAACCGCGGGAGCCTTCGTCGGTGATCTCGATGCCGGGTGACCTGTCACTGGGACGCAGCGAGAAGGTGTGCACGGCGTCCATGATTTTCGGGTAGAGGGTGACGACGTCGCGGTCGGCGAAGGTGAAGACGGTGTCGAGGTGCATCGCGGCCCGGAGCTTGGGCATGCCCGCGACGACGACGTGCTGGGCCGCGCCGTTGTCGAACAATGATGCGGCTACCTGGGTGATCGCTTGGCGGGAGGTGCGCTCGCTCATGCCCATGAGGACGACACCGTTGCCGACCGGCATGATGTCGCCGCCTTCGAAGGTGGCCTGGCCCCAGTCCTGTTCCGGGTCGCCCCACCACACGGCGCTGCCCGCGAAGTCGGGATGGAACCGGTAGACGGCCTTCATCAGCAGTGTCTCGTCGTGACGGGCCGGCCAGTACAGCGGGTTGAGCGTGACACCCCCGTACAGCCAGCACGTGGTGTCGCGGGTGTAGAGGGTGTTCGGCAGCGGTGGCATCAGGTACTCGCGGACGCCCGTCGACTCGCGGGAGAGCGCCACATAGCCGGAGCGGTACTCCTGCGGGAGGTCGGCGGTGGCCAGGCCGCCGATCAGGTACTCGGCCAGTTTTCGCGGTTCGAGCGTCTCCAGGAACGCGCGGGTGCCGTCCATGAGGCCGATACCGACCTGGTTGGCGGTGATTTTGCGGTCGAGGAGCCACGACCTGGCCTCGGGAATCGCCACGGTCTCGGCCAGCAGGTCGTGCAGTTCGACGACTTCGACGTCCCGCTGACGGAGCTTGTTGACGAAGTCGGCGTGGTCGCGCTGGGCGTTGTCGACCCACATCACGTCGTCGAACAGCAGGTCGTCGGAGTTGGTGGGGGTGAGACGACGGTGTGCGAGCCCGGGCGCGCACACCAGGACCTTCCGCAACTTGCCGACCTCGGAGTGGACGCCGAGGCCGGCCCCGGCAGTGGTGGTGTCGTTGCTCGTCATGGCGGGGGCGCCTTTCCGGAGGATGCGGCGAAGCGGGACAGGGTGGTCGGGCCGGGTCTCACAGCTCGATCCAGCCGGCGGCCAGGGCAGTGATGCCCGCGACGGCACCGATGACCGAGACAGCGCAGAGGACGCCTTCGGCCGGTGAGAACAGGCGCCTGTTCTGTTCGCGGCGGGCCTTGACGAACAGGAGGGTGGCCGGTGCGTAGAGGATGAAGGAGACCAGGACGAATTTGAGGCCGGCCGCGTAGAGCAGGAACGCGGTGTAGAGGGTGGCGAGGACGGCCACGATCAGTTCACGCCGGGTGCTCCGGCCTTCCACTGCCGGATTCCCGGGCGGTTCGTGGGCCACCTTCACCGCGAAGGCCGCGGCGAGCAGGAACGGGATGAGACTGAGCGAACTGGTCAGATCGAGGGCGAAGTTGAACGCGTCGTCGGAGAACATCGTCACGACGAGGACGGCCTGGCTCAGTGCCGTGGTCATCAGCAGGGCGGGGACGGGCACGTCGGCGGCGGTGGAGCGGCGCAGGAAGCGGGGCATGTCGTCGTCCTTCGCGGCGACGAACAGCACCTCCGCGGCCATCAGGGCCCAGGCCAGGTAGGCGCCGAGGACGGAGATGACCAGGCCGGCGCTGACGAAGACCGTGCCCCAGGTCCCGACCGCCGCCTCCAGCATGCCCGCCATCGACGGCTGGCGCAGTTCGGCGATCTCGTTCATGGGCAGCAGCCCGTACGACACGATGGTGACCGAGGCGAAGACAGCGAAGACGCTCAGGAACCCCAGGACGGTGGCCCGCCCGACATCCTCGCGGCGTTTGGCGTGCCGGGAGTACACACTGGCTCCCTCGACGCCCAGGAAGACGAAGACGGTGGCCAGCATCGTGCCGCGGACCTGGTTGAACAGGGAGCCCGCGTAGTCCGCACCGCCGAAATTGCCGGCGAGGACGGAGGGTTCGAAAAAGAAGAGCGCCAGGATGACGAAGACGACGATGGGTACGATCTTCGCCACCGTCACGATCCTGTTGATCGCGGCCGCTTCCTTCACGCCCCGCCGGATCAGGAGAAAGAACGCCCACAGGCCGGCGGAAGAGAGAACCACCGCGAGGACGGTGTCGCCGTCGCCGAGAGCCGGGGCCACGGCGCCGATCGTCGACATGATGAGCACCCAGTAGGTGACATTGCCCACGCACGCGCTCGCCCAGTAGCCGAAGGCCGAGAAGAAGCCGAGGTACTCGCCGAACCCCGCCTTCGCGTAGGCGTAGACGCCCGCGTCGAGGTCGGGTCTGCGCACCGCGAGGGTCTGGAAGACGAAGGCGAGCATCAGCATGCCGAGGCCGGCGACCGTCCAGGCGATCAGCGCGCCCGCGACACCGGTCTCCAGCGCGAAGCGCCGCGGCAGGGAGAACACACCGGCGCCGACCATCGAGCCGACCACCATCGTGGTGAGTGTCAGCAAGGTCAGCTTGGCTGCCGGCGGTGACCCCTCGTTCACGGTGCCCGCGCTGGTATCTGCGTTGGTCATTGCCACCTCGTCGACGCGCCGCAATCATGGCTGCCGGCTGCTGGGCGGGAAGCCGCGGCCGGACCCTGCGGCCTCCTCCCCGGCCGGTTTCCTCTGCACGATCTTGTCGTGGACCAGAACACGCTATTTTCATCAATGAATTCCGATTTGATCCAATCGGCACACCCTGATGGCGGATGGCGCTCCGAGGTCCGGGGGAAGACCGGTGGCGCCGGCCGCCGGCCGGCCGGCGAGCGCCTGGACCGGGGCGGGGCAGGCGGCAACTGCCCGGCGGGAAGCCGCGCGGCGGGCCGTGCACGTCCGACCGGTGCCGGTGGGCGGGTCCCCTCACCGGCTGCGGGTGCCCGGGGCGCATCGCGCGGCTAATGTCGAAGAGCACGTCGAGCAGCTGGGAGGCGTTCCGTGCCTGACGCCGCCTCCTTCAGCGCCGGTCCTGCCGGACGGACGCCCTCGTTCCGGGGGACACCATGGCCGGCGGTGCCTCGTATGTCCCGATTCACCGGAAAGGGCGTGGTCCGCGTGGCCCGGAACCGCCGTCTGATTCTGAGCTCGCCGTCCGAGGTCTGGAGTCTGCTGTCCGACGGCCATCGCTACGGAGAGTGGGTGACGGGGACCCAGCAGGTTCTCGCCGTGGACCCGCACTGGCCAGAAGTAGGCGCCCGCCTGCGAGTCCGGGTCGGGGCCGGCCCCCTGACCCTCGACGACACCTGCGTCGTCCGCATCTGCGAACCGCAACACCGCCTGCAACTGGAAGCGAAGGCAGGCCCCTTCGGCGCGGCCCGCATCGCCATGAACTTGATTCCCTGGGGCGGGAGCACCCTCTTCGTCCTCGACTGGCACCCCCTCCGGGGCCCCGGCACCCGGATGCACGGACTCCCCGTGGACTACGTGGTCGCGGTCCGCAACGGCATGATGCTGACGAAGCTGGCCCGGATCGCGGTGCGTGAGCGCGGCGGAACCGCTTGAAACGCCTCGCAGAACACCCGCGCCGGTGTCGCTGCCGGCGCGAGCAGGACGCGCCGCGAGGCGATGACGCGCCCGGCCCTCCTGCGCGCCGGACAGCGGGATGCCGATCTCGGCCGGTTGCGCGGTGCGCGTGTGTGCGGCGAAGCGGTGCGCAGCCGGCTGCCCCATCCCGGCATGGGGCTCCGCGGCGGAGCCGGTGGGCGTACGTGCCCGAGACGAGGGAGAGGCCGCGCAGATCACGACGGCCGTACTGGAGACTCCGGCCCACCGCATCACCCCCGGAGAGGCCGAGGACCTGGCGGCCCAGCTGCCGGCGCCGTGCTGAACACGCTCGCCGAGGCCGTTTCACCGGGTGAGCTCAACCAGGTCATCGGTCGGCTCCCCTCCGGCCACGCCGTCCTGTTCGGCAAACCCGGCCCGAGCGGCTGGACCGGCCTTCACCCCCGCCGGGGCACCATGCGGCCGAAGGCGGTCCGGATCCGGTCGTGACGCTCGACGTCGGCCCATACGTCCGTGGGGTGCGGGCGTGAGACGTACCAGGCCCAGGCGCCGGCGCCAAGGCCGGCCATCAGCGGTATGAGCAGCCAGGTCAGTGCAGCCACAGTGGTCTCCCTTCGCATCGCTTCCGGAGGGTGGTCCGCCCGGTGCGCCGGGCCGAAGCAGAAGTAAGCGGCGGCAGCGGTGGGCCCTGCGGCTCGATGGCGGCCGCAGGGCCCGTGCCATGAACGCCCCGCTCCTGGGACGGCGCCCATTGACGAGTCAGGACTGAAGCTCCTTGCGGGCACCGCCGCTGATCTCGATCTTGCGGGCCTTGGCCTGCTCGGCGACCGGGATGCGCAGGCTCAGCACACCTGCGTCGTACGTCGCCTCGATGTGCTCCGTGTCCAGGGTCCCGCCGAGGAAGAGCTGCCTGGTGAACGTGCCGGTGGGCCGCTCGGAGATCAGGACCTCAGCACCTTCCTTGGCCAGCGGCTTGCGTTCGGCCTGGACGGTCAGCACATCCCGCTCGACCTTCAGGTCCACGGAGTCGGGGTCGATGCCCGGCAGGTCGAGCTTGACCCAGACCGAGCCGTCCTCGCGCCAGGCGTCCATGGGCATCGCCGCAGGGCGCTGCACTTCGTTGAAGAGCTGCTGCGTGAGTCGGTCCAATTCACGGAAGGGATCGGTCCGCATCAGCATCTGATCATCGCCTCCTCGTGTCGTTCGTCGTCGAGGTCTGTTCACTTCCGGCACTTCTTATATAGCTCGCACCAGACAAGTTGACAAGGCTCGACTCAACTTTTTTTCGTCTTCTTCCCCGGTGCAGCGGTTTGGGCAGGTGGTGGGAGAACCAGCTGAGCGGGCCCGGCGTCGGCTGGGTCTCGTGGTGGCAGTACAGGCAGGTCAGGTCGCGTCGGCAGGGATCACCGCGCAGTCCGGTCAGCCCGGCGCCGGACTCGAGGCGGAGCAGCAGCCAGTGACCGGTCCGCTTCTCCCGGTGGCGGGCCGGCCACCCCCGGTGTATCCGGGTGTACGGGCCCCTGCCTCCCGTCGTCCCGTGAGCCGCCGGTGCCCGGGTCCCCTCGGGGCGTTCGCGGCACGCCGCGTCTGCGGTCGGTGCCACCGGCACCGCACCCCAAGGTTCGGTTCCCGAAGGAGACACCATGGCACGGGTGGTGCTGGAGGGCAGCGACATCGTCGTCCGCCTGTCCTGGTTCGAGAAACCGGCCGCGCGCCGCCGCGGGGTGCGCGCCCCCGGGCCCCCTTCGGCGGCCTGGCGGTGTCCGACCCCCACTCCGAGGAGGCGTGGCGAGCGCTGCGCCCCCTGGTACCCCGCGACCGCCTGAGCTGAACGTGCTCTGTGGGGCCTCCACCCGCGGCAAGGGTGGGGCTGCCATCGAC
This sequence comes from Streptomyces altiplanensis, assembly GCF_053591575.1. Classification (NCBI taxonomy): domain Bacteria; kingdom Bacillati; phylum Actinomycetota; class Actinomycetes; order Kitasatosporales; family Streptomycetaceae; genus Streptomyces; species Streptomyces altiplanensis. The sequence goes on from NZ_JBSFUB010000101.1 coordinate 15,882, forward strand.
AACGCCCCTGCCGGTGATGCGGTCGATGGGTGACGACGGCCGCAGGCCGGCGCAGACCCGCTCCGGCGCGCGGTCACCTCCGTTTGCCCTTGCAGGACACAGCCCGCCGCGGCCGAGCGGCAGGAGGCGACCGCGCCCGGCCCGCACCAGCCCCGACGCGAGGGGGCCGGGCTGATGGCCAGTCAGTAAAGTCGGCGCGGAGCCTGCATCGATCCGCCCGAAGACGGTTACACGCAACAACGGCTGCACATAGGCTGTCCTCACCGGGATCTCCGCTGACCTGGCAGTACGCAGCCCTGGAGCCGATCCGGCAGAGCTAGGAGCCGCCCCGTGTTCTACTACGTGCTCAAGTACGTCCTTCTGGGGCCGCTGCTGAGGCTGCTCTTCCGGCCGAGGATCGAGGGGCTCGACCACGTCCCCGACGACGGGGCCGCGATCGTGGCGGGGAACCACCTGTCGTTCTCCGACCACTTCCTGATGCCCGCGATCATCAAGCGGCGCATCACCTTCCTCGCCAAGGCGGAGTACTTCACAGGACCCGGGCTCAAGGGCCGGCTGACCGCCGCGTTCTTCCGCAGCGCGGGACAGATCCCCGTCGACAGGTCCGGCAAGGACGCGGGGAAGGCGGCGATCCGCGAGGGTCTCGGAGTGCTGAGCAAGGGCGAACTGCTGGGCATCTATCCGGAGGGCACCCGCTCGCACGACGGCCGGCTCTACAAGGGCAAGGTCGGGGTCGCCGCGATGGCGCTCAAGGCGCAGGTGCCCGTGGTGCCGTGCGCGATGGTGGGTACGTTCGAGATCCAGCCGCCGGGGCAGGTCGTGCCGCGCATCAAGCGCGTCACCATCCGGTTCGGGGAGCCGCTGGACTTCTCGCGGTACGCGGGCATGGAGAACGAGAAGGCGGTGCTCCGCGCGGTCACCGACGAGATCATGTACGCGATCCTCGGTCTGTCCGGGCAGGAGTACGTCGACCGGTACGCGGCCGAGGTCAAGGCGGAGCAGGCGCAGGAACGGGCGAAGAAGTTCCCGCGGAAGCTGCGCTGACGGCGAATCAGCGGACGGCGAACGGGCCCCCGCCGACAGGCCCCCGCACATAGCGTCCCTTGCATGACCAAGGGAAGCGCGTTCGTCATCGGAGCGACAGGACAGATCGGGCGGGCCGCCGTGCGGGCGCTCGCCGAGGACGGCTGGGACGTGAGAGCCGCATCGCGCGGCGGTGACCGTGACGAGACCTGGCCGCAGGAGGTACGGGCGGTGGCGGTCGACCGGGAGGACGACACGGCGCTGGCGGCGGCGCTCGGCGACGGCTGCGACGTACTGGTGGACATGGTCGCGTTCGAGGAGAGGCACGCGGCGCAGCTGACGGCGCTGGCGGACCGGATCGGTTCCGCGGTCGTCATCTCCAGTGGCGCCGTCTACGAGGACGACGAGGGCCGCAGCTTCGACACGCAGGACGAGCCCGACGGGTTCCCGCAGTACCCGGTGCCGATCCGCGAGACCCAGGCGACCGTGGCACCGGGCGACGCGACGTACGGCACCAGGAAGATCGCCATCGAGCGGCACCTGCTGGCCGCCGGCGACCGGATGCCGACGACCCTGCTGCGCGCGGGCGCGGTCCACGGGCCGTACTGCCGGACTCCGCGCGAGATCCACTTCGTCAAACGGGCGCTGGACGGACGGCCGGTGCGGGTCCTGGCGTACGGCGGACTCAGTCAGTTCCACCCGGTGCACGTCTCCAACCTCGGGGAGCTGATCCGGCTGGCGGCGGCGCGGCCCGGCTCCCGGGTGCTCAACGGGGGCGACCCGGACGTGCCGACGGCCGCGGAGATCAGTACGGCGATCGACGCCGTCATGGGGGTGGAGAGCGAGCTGGTGATCGTGGACGGGCCCCCGCCGCACGACGGCATCGGCGAGACCCCCTGGGGGCCCGACCGCCCCATCGTCTACGACATGTCGGCCGCCGAGCGCGAGCTGGGGTACCGGCCGGTGACGACGTACACCGAGTCGCTGCCCGCCACCGTGGACTGGCTGGCCGCCCAGCTGCGTGCCCGGGACTGGCGGGAGGCGTTCCCGAAGCTGTCGGCCAGATACGGCCCCGGCGACGGTCCCTTCGACTACGCGGCGGAGGACTCCTGGCTCACCCGCCGGTAGGCGCGGGGAACGCGAGAAGACCGAGAAGGGGGGCGGCCCGGATCCCCGGCCGCCCCCCTCTTTCTCACCTGTTCCGGCCCGTCGGGCCCTACGGCTTCGGCGTGGCGTGCGGGGCGCACGTCACATCGCGGCTGCCGGTCTTCCCGGTGAGCAGGTAGGTGTCGACCCGGTCGTTGACGCACGGGTTGACGATCCCGGTGACGCCGTGCGAGCCGGCGCCCTTCTCCGTGATCAGACGCGAGCCCTTGAAGCGCTTGTGCAGCTCGACGGCGCCCTCGTACGGAGTGGCGGCGTCACGCTCGGCCTGCACGATCAGGACCGGCGGCAGCCCCTTGCCGGACTTGACGTTCAGCGGGGTCTGCTGCTTCGACGACCAGGTGGCGCAGGGCAGGTTCATCCAGGCGTTGGCCCACGTCATGAACGGGTGGTCCCGGTGCAGCCTGGTGTTGTCCCGGTCCCAGGTCTTCCAGCTGGTGGGCCACTTGGCGTCCGCGCACTCGACGGCCGTGTAGACGGCGTTGCCGTTCTCCGACGCGGCGTTGCCCGCGGTGTCCGACAGGTCGGGGGCGATCGCGTCGACGAGCGCCTGCGTGTCACCCGCGACGTACTTGCTCCAGGTCTTGGCGGTGGACGCCCAGGCGGAGTCGTAGTACGGCGCGCTCTGGAAGAAGCCGATGAGCTCGGCGGGGCCGACGACGCCGCCGAGCGGGTTCTTCTTGGCGGTGGCGCGCAGCTTCACCCACTGCTGCTCGACCTTCTCGGGGGTGTCGCCGAGGTGGTAGGTGGCGTCGTTCTCGGCGACCCACGCCTTCCAGTCGTTCCAGCGCATCTGGAAGGCGACGTCCTGGTCCAGGTTGGCCTGGTACCAGATCTTCTCCTTCGACGGGTTGACCACGCTGTCGACGACCATGCGGCGGACGTGGCCCGGGAACAGCGTTCCGTAGACCGCGCCGAGATAGGTGCCGTACGAGACGCCGAGGAAGTTCAGCTTCTTCTCGCCGAGCGCGGCGCGGACGACGTCCAGGTCGCGTGCGGTGTTCGGGGTGGTCATGTGCGGCAGGATCCAGCCGCTGCGCTCCTGGCAGCCGTCCGCGTACTCGGCGGCGAGCTTGCGCTGGGCGCGCTTGTCGGCCTCGCTGTCGGGCACCGGGTCGAGCTTCGGCGCCTTGACGAACTCCTGCGGGTCGACGCAGGAGATGGGCGAGGAGTGCCCGACGCCGCGCGGGTCGAAGCCCACGAAGTCGTACGCCCGGGCCATCTTCGTGTAGACCGGGTTCTTCTTGGTGACCCGGGTCGGGAACCGCAGGCCCGAGCCGCCGGGGCCGCCCGGGTTGTAGAGCAGCGCGCCCTGGCGGTCTTCCGCGGAGCCGGTGTTGCCGATGCGGTCGACGGCGATCTTTATCTTCCGGCCGTTGGGCTTGGCGTAGTCGACCGGGACGGTGACCCAGCCGCACTGGATGGGCTTCTCGAGGCCCCAGTCGGCCGGGCAGTCGCGCCAGTCGATGCCCGCCTTCGCCGCGCGGTCGGCGGCGATCTGCACGCCGCGCGCCTCGGACGTGCCGGTGTGGCGGTCCTGGGCGCCGGCCGTCGGCGCGGCTATCGCGCCGGCCAGCAAGGTGCCCGCCATGAGAGTGCCGGCCGAGCCGAGAGCTGCTGTGCGCCTCAAGTGGTGCCTCCCCCTGTGAGTGTGGTGCCGTGGTGACGGCAGCGATCAGTGATCAGTGGTCGTGGGTGTATGGGCGCATCCTGTCGCCTGAAGAGCCCTCAGCAACAGGTCGTACTGGTGTTTCTTTACCAATCCCATAACCGGAGACCCGTGTCCCGCTGAGCGGTGCACATGGCGGTCACCCAAATGTCTGAAGTGCCCCGTCCAGTACGCCTCGCAGCCGCAGCGCGTCGGCCGCCACCGCCGTGACCAGCACGGCGGGCCCGGCGAGTGCGGTGAGGACCGCATTATCGCCAAGAAGGCGGCTTTCAGGCTTTCTGTCCTCAAAGTCGGGGTGTACGACGAGGAGTTGGCCGGTCGCCCGGTGTCCGCCGAGCACCGCTCCCCCGTCCCAGCCGCCGGGCGCCCCCGGGCCGTACGACAGCTCCTGGTCCAGCAGCGGGCGGCCGGCCCGCTGGACGGTGAGGCGGGTGGTGAGCGTGCCGGGCTCCTCGCCGTACCTGCCGAGGATCTGCTCCTCGCGCAGGACCAGGCGGGCGGAGGCGGCGAGCTCGACACGGGTGGTCATGCGCAGGTCGCTGCCGCGGGCCGAGATGAGCGGTTCGGGCAGCCAGCGCAGGTCCGCGTCCGCTCCGGCCGTCAGCCGTACGTCGTAACGGGCGGGCAGGCCGCCGCGGCCGGGCAGGGCGACGGTGGCCGCGGCCGAGTCGACGGTGAGCGCGGCGCCGCCCCGCACGTCGGCCTCGACGGCCAGCCGGTCGCCGCCCAGCGGCGCGCTCATCGCGCCGACGACGGTGACACGGGCGTACGCACCCGTGCCGCGCGTGCGGCGCAGGGCGAACGGCCCGTCGCTCTCCAGGACGGGCAGCCGCGTGCCGCCCCGGCCGTCGGGGGCGGCGGTGATCCTGGCCGTCGCCCCGACGCCCGCCACGCCGGTGCCCGCCGGCGCCGCGGTGGTCATGCGGACCAGGCGGCGAGCCGCTCGCGGACCCAGTCGGCCACCGGCTTCACTCCGCCTTCGGACGCCAACGAGGTGAAGGCGACCGGGAGTTCGCCGCGCTGCGCCTCGGCGTCGCGCGCCATGCGGCCGAGGTCGGAGCCGACGTACGGCGCGAGGTCGGTCTTGTTGACGACGAGGAGATCGGCCGTGGTGACACCGGGGCCGCCCTTGCGCGGGATGTCGTCGCCGCCCGCCACGTCGATGACGAAGACCTGCGCGTCGACGAGCCCCTTGGAGAAGGTGGCGGTGAGGTTGTCGCCGCCCGACTCGACCAGGATCAGGTCGAGCGGCCCGACCGCGTCCTCCAGGTCCTCGACCGCTTCGAGGTTGGCGGAGATGTCGTCACGGATGGCGGTGTGCGGACAGGCGCCGGTCTCGACGGCCTGGATGCGCTCGGGCGGCAGGACGGCGTTGCGGAGCAGGAATTCGGCGTCCTCGCGCGTGTAGATGTCGTTGGTGACGACGGCGATGGACAGCTCGTCGCGCAGTGCCCGGCAGAGGGCGGCGACGGTCGCGGTCTTGCCGGAGCCGACGGGGCCGCCGAGCCCGATGCGCAGGGCGCGCTTCGTGCCGTCGGGGCGGGCGGCGTCGGCGCTGACCGCCGTGGCGTGGCCGTGGGTGTGGTCGAGGTGCATGGTGCGGCTCCTATGCGGTGTTACGAGGCGAAGAGGCGTACGGGCCAGCCCGCGTGTGCCTGTGCCGTGATGTCCAGCAGCGGGGCGGAGGCGGCGGGCAGCGCGCCGGTGCCCTCGCCCCGGGCGCGGCGGGCGGCTTCGGCGGCGCGCCGCGCGACCTGGTCGAGTTCGGGCGTGAGGCGGGCGAGGACGGCGGTGGCCTCGAAGGGGTCCAGACCGAGCAGGCGTACCGCCGCGGTGGCGGGGCCGCTGACGGTCTCGTACGTGACGCAGTGCGCGGCGTCCTCGGGCCCGAGCCCCGCCGCGCGGGCGGTGACGCCGAGGACGACGGGCTGGTGCGCACCGCGCGGACGCGCGGCGGCCAGCGCGTCGAGCGCCTCGCACGGCCAGGTGGCGCGGGCGGCGCGCATCAGCTGCCGGCCCAGCTTGCGCGCCGTCGCCCGCAGGGCGGGTGAGGGCGTACGGGCGTCGGCGGCCTCGTCGAGTTCGAGGGCGTCGACGCCGAGGGCTGCCGCGGCGGCGAGCGCCGCGGCGGTGAGCCCGGTGGTGTGCAGACGGCCCCGGCAGAAGGCGGCGAGGCCCGCGGCGTCGCGGATGCGCCCCGCCTTGACGGCCGCTTCGGCACCGCCCGAGTGGGCGTGTCCCCCGGCGGGGAACCGCCCGTCCGCGAGAACGAGGAGGGCGGCCCGCGCGCCGGGCGAGGTGTGCTCGCCGTGAGTGGAGATGCCCATGGTCAGAAGAGGAAGTAACGCTGGGCCATGGGCAGTTCCGCGGCCGGCGCCGGCTCGACCGCGTCGCCGTCGATCGTCACCGTGAAGGTGTCGGGGTCGACCTCGACGCGCGGGAGTGCGTCGTTCTCGCGCATGTCGGCCTTGGTGACCCGCCGCGTGTTCCTGATGGGTACGAACCGCTTGCCGAGGCCCAGGCGTTCCGGCAGTCCGTCCTCGATCGCCGCCTCGGCGACGAAGTTGAACGAATTGGCGGCGGGGGCCCTGCCGAGCGCGCCGAACATCGGCCGGGGCAGCACCGGCTGCGGGGTCGGGATGGAGGCGTTGGCGTCGCCCATCTGCGCGTACGCGATCTGCCCGCCCTTGATGACGAGCTGCGGCTTGACGCCGAAGAAGGCGGGGTCCCACAGCACGAGGTCGGCGAGCTTCCCGCTCTCGACGGAGCCGATCTCGTGGTCGAGCCCCTGCGCGACGGCCGGATTGATCGTGTACTTGGCGACATAGCGACGCGCACGGTGGTTGTCGGCGCGTCCGTCGCCCGGCAGCGCTCCCCGGCGCTTCTTCATGACGTGCGCGGTCTGCCAGGTGCGCAGCGCGACCTCGCCGACACGGCCCATCGCCTGCGAGTCGGAGGAGATGATCGAGATGGCGCCGAGGTCGTGGAGGATGTCCTCGGCCGCGATGGTCGAGGGCCGGATCCGGGACTCGGCGAAGGCCAGGTCCTCCGGCACGGCCGGGTTGAGGTGGTGGCAGACCATCAGCATGTCGAGGTGTTCCTCGATCGTGTTGACGGTGTGCGGCCGGGTCGGGTTGGTGGAGCTGGGCAGGACGTGCGGCTCGGAGACGACCGTGATGATGTCCGGCGCGTGCCCGCCGCCCGCACCCTCGGTGTGGTACGCGTGGATGGTGCGCCCGGCGATGGCGGCGAGGGTGTCGCCGACGAACCCGGCCTCGTTCAGCGTGTCGGTGTGGATGGCGAGCTGGGCGCCCGTCTCCTCGCACACGCCGAGGCAGGCGTCGATGACGGCGGGCGTCGCGCCCCAGTCCTCGTGGATCTTGAATCCCAGTGCGCCGCCCCTCAGCTGGGCGTGCATCGCCTCGCGCGACATCGTGTTGCCCTTGCCGAGCAGTCCGATGTTGACGGGGTAGTGCTCCAGCGCCTCGAACATCCGGGCCAGGTGCCAGCCGCCGGGCGTGACGGTGGTGGCCTTGGTGCCCTCGGCGGGTCCGGTGCCGCCGCCGACGAGCGTGGTGATCCCGGAGGAGAGCGCTTGCTCGACGACGGTCGGAGCGATGAAGTGGACGTGCGCGTCGATGGTTCCGGCGGTGAGGATCTTGCCGTTGCCCGCGATGATCTCGGTCTCGGGCCCGATGACCAGGTCGGGGTGCACGCCGTCCATGGTGTCGGGGTTGCCGGCCTTGCCGATGCCGGTGATCCGCCCGTCGCGCAGGCCGATGTCGGCCTTGACGACGCCCCAGTGGTCGAGGATCACCGCGCCGGTGACGACGGTGTCGGGTGCGCCGTCGGCCCGGGCCGTACGGGCCTGGCCCATGGACTCGCGGATCACCTTGCCGCCGCCGAACACCGCCTCGTCACCGGCGCGTCCGGGCCCGCCGCAGCGGTCCTCCTCGATCTCGATCAGCAGGTCGGTGTCGGCGAGCCGGATGCGGTCACCGGTGGTGGGGCCGAACAGGTCGGCGTACACAGGGCGCAGGAGCTCAGGCATCGAGGGCACCTCCGGTCTCCCCGCGCAGACCGGCGACGATGCGCCGGCCGCCGACGGGGACGAGTTCGACGTCGACGGGGATGCCGGGCTCGAAGCGCACGGCGGTGCCCGCGGCGATGTTCAGCCGCAGGCCGCGGGCGGCGGCGCGGTCGAAGTCGAGACCGGGGTTGGCCTCGGCGAAGTGGTAGTGGGAGCCGACCTGGACGGGCCGGTCGGCGGCGTTCAGAACGGTGAGGCGGGTGACGGGCAGGCCGTCGTTGAGAGCCACGGGGGCGTCGGCGTACAGGATCTCTCCGGGGATCATCGGCTGCCGTTCCCCGTCAGGCGATCGGCTCGTGGACGGTGACGAGTTTGGTGCCGTCCGGGAAGGTCGCCTCGACCTGTACGTCGTGGATCATCTCCGGGATGCCCTCCATGACGTCGTCACGGGTGAGTACCTTGCGGCCCGACGACATGAGTTCGGCGACGCTGCGGCCGTCGCGGGCGCCTTCGAGGATGTGCGAGGTGATGAGGGCGATCGTTTCGGGGTGATTGAGTTTCACGCCGCGTGCGCGTCGTTTCTCCGCCACGTCCGCCGCCACATGGATGAGCAGTCTTTCCTGCTCGTGCGGGGTCAGTTGCACGCGTGCCACCTCCAGTTGTACCGCCGCGCCGCCCGTACGGGGGCAGACGGAGTCCAGCGCGTCTGCGAGGCCGAGGGGTACGGAACCACGGCTTCCATCTCGGGCGCAGCGGGACCATATCCAACTTCAACACTCTGTTGACCTGCGTTTTCTGGCCGCGCGGCCAGACATTGCACGTTAGAGCGGAAGTTTTTCCAACGCGTTAACTGGGCCTTTGCGCGTCCATGGTCATCAGCGCGTTCAGCCTGCTCCCGCCGACGGGGCCGGGGCCCGCGCCGACGGATCCGGGGCCCGCACCGCGGCCGGGGACCGCGTCGTATACAGCGCCGCGGCCGTCACACCCGCGGTCAGACCGGCGGTCTGGGCGAGACGGGCCATGGCTACTTCTCCTGCGTCTTC
>NZ_JBSFUB010000102.1:0-24503 GCF_053591575.1 Streptomyces altiplanensis
CCGCCCGGCGCAGGGTCACCGTCGTGTCACTCATGCGGCGTACTCCACATCGGTGCCCCAGTTCGCCAGCAGTTGCAGGGATTCCCGCGAGGGCGGCCGTCCGTGACGACGGTCAGCTCCTCGACGGCGCCGGGGAGGGAGGGGGGCCCGCTGCCGTCGGAGTGCCAGAAGGCGACCTTGCCGGTGCGCGCCGGGTCCGCGGGCAGGAAGACCGCGGAGCAGCGGGTGAGTTCGGAGATCTCGGAGAGCGTTGCCGCAGGAGGCCGGTGCACAGCGATGCTGAATCCCTCAAATTTGACTAGTTGGGCCCGAAGTCGCCGAGGGTACTGCATCCGCCTCCGACGGTGTACCCGGCCCCACTGCCGCGGGCTGGTGCCTGCACCAGCGGAACAGGGGGGTTCACACCATGGTCGTCGAGGAGCCCGGCGCATAGTTTCATGAGGTCAGAGCCAGGTCCTACAGACCGGAGACCCCATGCCCCAGGCCGCCGCCGTCGCGGAACCCACGACAGGCACTTCCGGGAGCGATTTCGCTCCGCTCCTGCGGACAGCCAGGGAACAGGGGCTCCTGGAGCGCCGCGTCGGCTGGTACGCGCTGGGGATCGCGGCCAACCTGCTCGCCCTGGCCGCTGTCGTCACCGGCGTCGTGCTCGTCGGCGACTCCTGGTGGGTGCTTCCGCTCGCCCTGCCCCTGACCGTGCTGTGGGCCCGTACCGCCTTCGTCGGTCACGACGCGGGACACGCCCAGATAACCGGCAACCGCAGGGTGAGCCTGGTGATCAGCCTTGTCCACAGCAATCTGCTGCTCGGTATGAACCAGGCATGGTGGAACGACAAGCACGTACGCCACCACGCCAACCCGAACCACATCGACAAGGACCCGGACGTCGGCGTGGGGGCGCTTGTCTGGACCCAGAAACAGGCAGAGCAGCGCGAAGGTTTCGCCCGCTGGCTCACCCGCAACCAGGCGCGTCTGTTCTTCCTGATGCTGCTGCTCGAAGGCATCGCGCTGAAGATCTACGGTTTCCAGTACCTGCGCCGCCAGCCGGTGCGCGAGCGCATGCTGGAGGGCCTGCTGCTCGTGGCCCACCTCGCCGGCTACTTCGCGCTTCTGTTCACCGTCATGTCGCCGGGCAAGGCGGTGGTTTTCGCGCTGGTGCACCACGCGCTGTTCGGTCTCCACCTGGGCATGGCCTTCGCGCCCAACCACAAGGGGATGGAAATGCCCGACCCCGACGGCGAGCGCTGGGGCCACCTGCGCCGGCAGGTGGTCACCTCGCGCAACGTGCGCGGCGGGATACTCACCGACTGGTTCCTGGGCGGCCTGAACTACCAGATAGAGCACCACCTCTTCCCGAGCATGGCGCGTCCGAATCTGCGGCTCGTCCAGCCGCTGGTGCGTGCGCACTGCCGGGCGCTGGGTATGCCGTACACGGAGACAGGACTGATCGACTCGTACCGGCAGGCGCTGACGCACATGCACGAGGTCGGCGAGCCCCTCAGGACCGACAGGACCGACAAGGCCGGCGGCGCTGTTTAGCGGCCGTACGGCGGAACTGTGGCGCGGACGCGCACGTTACCGGAACATGAGCGGCAACAGCCGCGAAGGAGGCGTCGAAGATGTCGAAGAGCGCGAAGGTCGCCGCCGGTGGCGTGGTGGTGGGGGTCGCCCTGATCTGGCTGATCGGGTTCTGGCCCGCTCTGCTGGTCATGATCGGCGTACCCGTTGCGGCGTATCTGATGCTGGACAACTCGCAGCGCCGTAGGCTGCGCCGGGTCTCACGCAAGGAGATCGGCCGCTGACCCGGCTCCGGACCGTGCCGGGCCAGGGTCCCGGAAGGGCCGAGTACCGGCACGGAAGAGGGGGTTCCGCACCATGGGCGGCACAGTCAGGGCGGTCAGCAGCAACGGCGAGTACACGTTCACCAAGCCGAACCGCGACAGCGTCACGCTGCTGGCCGGGCTCGGCGTGGAAGGCGATGTGCACGCGGGGACGACGGTGAAGCACCGTTCCCGGGTCGCTCAGGACCCCACCCGGCCCAACCTGCGCCAAGTGCACCTCATCCACGAGGAGCTCTTCGCCGAGCTGCTCCAGGAAGGCTTCACGGTCGGGCCCGGCCAGCTCGGCGAGAACATCACCACCAGCGGAATCGGTCTTCTGGGGCTCCCGCGGGGCACCCTTCTGCACCTCGGTGAGGAAGCGGTCGTCGAGATCACCGGCCTGCGCAACCCCTGCCTGCAGATCGACGCCTTCCAGGACGGCCTCCTGAGACAGGTCGTCGGCCGGGACGCGGAGGGCAACGTCGTGCGCAAGGCCGGGGTCATGAGCGTCGTCAGGACGGGCGGGGTGGTGCGGCCCGGCGACCGGATCGAGGCCGTACTGCCGGCGGAGCCGCACCGCCCCCTGGAGCGTGTCTGAGCCGCGGCCCGGCTCAGTCCAGCGCACAGGAGTTGACCACGTCGCCGCCCGCGGGCCTGGCGATCGTCCGGTCCGCGGGCGGAGCGCTGCCGTCCTCCACCCACGCGGCGAGCGCCGTGAAAGCGGAGCGGTAGCAGGGCAGGACCGGCCGCAGCCGCTCGGGGTACGTGTCGTAGAGCGAGTCGACATGGGTGCCGCCCTCGACGGTGTAGTAGCGGTGCAGCCGGGACCGGCCCTGCCCCGTCACCATCCGCTCGTACACGTCGGAGCCTGTGGCGATCGGCAGCAGCGTGTCGAGGTCGCCGTGCAGCGTGATCAGCGGTTTGCCGATCCGTCCCGTCAGCGCGACCCGCTGCACCGCGCGGTGTACGGACCCGGGGCGCGCGGCGTAGTCGTACTCCGCGTCCGACGCGCAGGGCGCAAGGATCTCCGGCAGCGTCGTACCCGCCGAGGAACCGGGACAGGCGGGGTCGTACGACGGGTCGAACTCCGCGCGGTAGATCTTCTGCGTCAGCCCCCAGTACGCCTTCTCGTGGTACGGCCACAGGAACTGCGAGCCCGGCGCGAAACCGGCCTTCAGGAGATCCTCGTCCGTGGCCCGGCCGAGGCTCCGCGCCACGGTGACCGGCAGGGAGCCGAGGAGACCGCCGCCGTCGGCGGTCCACAGGGCGCCCTCCCAGTCCACCCCGCCGTCGTAGAGCCCGGGATGGTTCTCGAGCTGCCAGCGGGTCAGGTAACCGCCGTTGGAGATGCCCGTCATGTACGTGCGTCGCGGTGCGTGCCCGTACCACCGGGCGACGGTCCTGCGTGCCGCGCGCGTCAGCTCCGTGGTACGCCGGTTCCACTCCGCCACCGCGTCACCGGGCCTCCTGCCGTCCGTGAAGAAGTCGGGACCGCTGTTGCCCTTGTCGGTCGCCGCGTACGCATAGCCCTGCGCCAGCACCTGGTCGGAGATGAGCGCGTCGGTCGCGTACTGCTTGCGCGTCCCGGGCGCTCCCGTGACGACCAGGCCGCCGTTCCAGCGATCGGGCATCCGGATGACGAACTGCGCGTCGTGCCGCCACCCGTGGGTGGCGTTGAAGCGCGAATCGTCGGGGAAGTAGCCGTCGATCTGGACGCCCGGCACACCGGAGGGGTTCTTCGTGCCCTTCGCGGACAGCCCGACCTGGTCGGCGGTGTCGGTGTACGCCGTGCCGGCCAGTCCCGCGGTGGTCAAGTCGGGCAGACAGGCCACCCGTTGATGTTCCGCCCCCGGAACGGCAGGCCGGTTCTGCCGCGCACAGGGATCGGTGCCAGAGGCACGGGGCGCGGCGCCCGCGGAGCCCACGGTGGTCAGCACCATGAGAAGTGCGGCGAGGAGCGGGACACCTCTGGACGGGCGCATGGGAAGCCTCCGGTTTCGCGGGGAAGAGGACGGGCGCAGCGCCACATGGTGCTGTCGTCCCACCCGGTAGGGCCATGGGCCCGGCCCACACTGCGCGGGGCCGCGGCATGGGCGCCGTCCACGAAACACGAGAACCGTCTGTCCGCCGCTCAGCCCGCCGACGGTCTTCCGGCCGCCCCGGCTGCGCGGAGCGCCCCGGCCGGGCAGTCCGGGCCCCCGGCCGACCGGGATGACTTCACCCGGCTCGTCGTCCAGCAGCACGAAGGCGATGTCGTCGGTCCTGGCGACCACGGGCCAGCCGGGACCGTCGGCTCGCAGGGTGCGGGCATCGCCGGACGCGAACGCCGAACGCACCCGCCCCGGCGGCGGCTCCGTCTCCACATAGTCGAGGCCCCGCGGCGAACAGTGCCCCAGTCAGGCCGCCGGGAGGCCGAGAAGCGTACGCGCCACGGTGTGCGGTGATTCGCCGCGTTCCCGCGCGAGCGTGAGGACCGCGCGGCAGGCCAGTTCGTTGACGCCGAAGGAGAGCGCCTCCGGCGAGACCCAGCCCGCCGCCTCCTCGATACGCGGCTCGTCGTCGTCCGCGCACGCGGACACATAGGCCGCAGCGGCCTCGAAGATGTTGTGCTGCCGCGTTTCCGGGCGCGCACGCGGCGCACCGCCCCGACGCGGCCCGAAGAGCTTCCGGAGTCTGTCCCGCACCCGGACCACCTTCTTCCAGAGGGGTTCGATCACGAACCGTCCATGTGTGCCCTTCCAACGTAGAGTTGGAGCCCGGGCGACATAAGGGGGACGGTGCGTTGAAGCGTTACGACCGGCTGCGGGAGATCCGGCGACTCGATCCGGAGAAGGACTTCCTGGAGATCTACCGGCTCACCGCGACGTACGAGTTCCCCTGGGACTACACACGCGCCCTGGAGCTGGCCCTCTACCGCACCTACGCGGTCCCCGGCATCGGCCGTCTCCTCGCCGAGACGGCAGAGCTGACCGACCGTTCGCAGAAGCGCTACGACGACACCGCGCTGCTCCTGGACACCGTCGTGGAGCACGGCTTCGACACCGAGGACGGCCGCACCGCCATCCGCCGCATCAACCAGATGCACCGCAGCTACGACATCAGCAACGACGACATGCGCTATGTGCTGTGCACGTTCGTCGTCGTGCCGAAGCGCTGGATCGACTCCTACGGCTGGCGCCGGCTGTCCGACCACGAGCTCCGGGCGTCCGCCGCCTACTACCGCACGCTCGGCAGGCACATGGGCATCAAGGACATCCCGCAGTCCTACGAGGAGTTCGAACGCTGCCTCGACACCTACGAGGCGCAGCACTTCGGCTGGGACGAGGGGGCACGCAGGGTCTCGGACGCGACCCTCGCCCTCATGGCGTCCTGGTATCCGCGCCCCCTCGCGTCGCTGGTGCGCGGCGCGAGCCTCGCCCTCCTCGACGACACGCTCCTGCGGACCTTCCGTTACGACACCCCGTCGCCCGCCGCGCGGGCGCTGGTCAGGGGAGCCCTCCGGCTGCGCGCCCGCGCCGTCCGCCTGATGCCACCGCGCAGCACGCCGCACTACGCCCGGCAGAACCCCGAGATCAAGGGCTACCCCGGCGGCTACACGGTCGCGAACCTGGGGACTTTCCCGAAGCCCGGCACGGGCGGCTGCCCGGTTCCGCACATCGAGCGCCCGGCCGCCGCCGCCGAGTGACCCGGCCGGCGCGGTGTGGCTGCTTGCTCAGTCCCGGCGGACGGCCAGCGCCAGGAAACGGTCGCTCTCGTCGGTGTACGACGTCAGCCGCCACCCGGAACGCTCCAGCAGCGCCCGGAGGTTGGGCTCGGCCCGCAGGTCGCCCGGGGTGATCTGCCGCCCCTGGCGCGCCGCGAGGGCCGCCCGGCCGATGGGGTGGAACAGCGCCAGCAGGCCGCCGGGCCGCACCGCCCTGGCCAGCTCGCGCAAATTCTCCGAGGGGCGGGGGAGGTGCGCGATCAGCCCGGCCGCGAAGACGGCGTCCAGGGCCGCTGTCCGTACGGGCAGCCGTGCGACATCGGCGAGCAGCAGCTGCGCGCCGCGACGGCGGCCCGCGTGCACCGCCGCCTCCAGCATCGCCGGTGTCACATCGGCGCCCAGCACCGAACCCCCGGGGCCCACGGCGTCGCGCAGGAACGGCAGTGCGCGCCCCGTGCCGCAGCCGGCGTCGAGCACGGCGTCACCGGCCCGCAGCCCGAGGCGGGCCACCGCGGCGGCGTAGGCCGGTCCGTCGTCCGGGAACCGGGCGTCCCAGTCCGCGGCCCGGGCCGTGAAGAACTCCTGAACGTGCGTGTGGTCGTCGGCCATACACACATCGTCCTCCATCGCCCTCAGTTCTCCGGAACTCCGGCGGCTCCCCCGCAGGTGCGGTGCGCAGGTCCGAGCGTGGGCCCGTCCTCCCGGAACGCACCTCTGCCACATCCCGGCAGCTTTCGAAAGGCGCTCCCCGCGTGCGTCCCCTGCGGGACCGGCGCCCCCGGGTCACGAGGCACCTGGACCACGCCGCCTCCGGCCGGCCCTCGCCCTGTCGTACGAAATGACCACCGCAGCGTCCGTCATCGCCATCGGTACCGCCATCGGCACCGGTATCTGGACGATGCGCTTCGTCGAGTACGCCGGAAGGACGCACACCGCCCGGCTGCTCGGCACGGTGGGCTGAACCGCCCCGCGTTCCCCCCTGCCCGCGGCACCAGAAGAAACCCGTGGTTGCCGCGACGACGTCAGTGGGGAAGGCTGGTCCTCGATCAGGGGCAACGGGGAACAGATGAACGGGGAGGGCCGGAACATGGCGCTGGACAAAGGACTTGACTGGCTTCTGGACGACCTGGCAAACAGGGTCGAGCATGTGCGGCACGCGCTGGTGCTGTCCAACGACGGCCTGGTGACCGGGGCGAGCACGGGCCTGGCGCGGGAGGACGCCGAGCACCTGGCCGCAGTGTCGTCGGGACTGCACAGCCTCGCCAAGGGGTCGGGCCGGCACTTCCGGGCGGGCAAGGTCCGTCAGACGATGGTCGAGTTCGACGAGGGGGTTCTCTTCGTCACCGCGGCGGGAGACGGCAGCTGCCTGTGCGTGCTGAGTGCCGCCGAAGCTGACATCGGGCAGGTCGCGTACGAGATGACGCTGCTCGTCAACCGGGTCGGCGAACACCTCGGGGTTGCCGCCAGGCAGCCGGGTCTCGCCAGAGACACCGAGCTCTGACCTGCGCCTACTCGCCCGGCCCGGAAGTTGTCCACAGGCTGGGCGGGCAGCGCGCCGTCCAGGCTACGGTCGTCACCGAGAGTATTCGCATCTCACGGGGAGACGATCATGGCCGTACGAGAAGCACACCGCACCGCTGCTGTGTCCCAGGCCGGCAGGCCGCTGTCCGCGTCCCGGGCCGCCCAAGAACTCGGGCTGAAGCGCAGCGAGTTGGACCTTGGTGCCTTGCTGGGCCACATCCGCACCACGGTTGACGCGGACGGCAGCCACCGCCGGGTCGCCCGTGAGGAGATCGACAGGCTTCGGGCGGCGGACCGGAACCAGGAAACGCTGCGTGAGCGGGTGCGGACCGTAGGCACCACCGAGGGTGCGCGGTTGATGGGCATCAGCCCCGTCCGGTTCGGCAAGCTCGCCCGCACCGGATACATCACTCCCGTCACGTTCTGCCTGAATCGCTACCGGGCGGTCGTCTGGCTGTACCTCGCCGAAGAACTGAAGGAGTTCGCCGACCGCGAGCCCGGTCTGCTCACCGGCAGGTCACCGCAGACGATGCGTGCCCTGCTCGACGCGGGTGAGGACCGCCGTGCCCGCAACTGGCGGGGCCGGCGCCTCGGTCTGCTGACGCGGCAGACGGAAGACCCGTGGGAGCAGGCGGCGATCACCAGTTCCGTCCTCGACCCCGTCCAGTTCGCGGAGGTCGTCGACGACCCCTACGAGCGCGCGTACCTCAGCAAACTCCGGCCGGGGCTGGTGGGGCGCCACGGTGAATCGCCCGCCGTGCGCGAAGCCATGGACCGGCTGCTGCCGGCCGACGATCCCGACGAGATCCTCTGGCAGCGGGTGAGCCTCGCACTGCTGCTGGACGAGGCCCGCGCCCACCGCCCCGCACCGCGCCCGGAGAGCAGCCGCCCCCTGGCCCCGCTCGTCCCGGAGACGTCCCGGGGCCTGCGCACATGGCTGCGTCGCAGGAAGTCGCCTTGTGAGCAGCCCTCCTCTTGACGATCACAGGATTCCAGGGCTCATGGGCTGTCCGGCCACGGCTTAGGCTCGTTCGATGACTGATGAGATGCCGGTGGAACGGGTTGGAGCGCATGCCGTACACGCGGCGGATGCGGCAGGCTCCCTGACGGTGCGTGAGATAGCCGAGGCAGGTCTCGAGGAGTGGGGACGTGCGTTCAGCAGCGGCAACTTCATGCCCTACCGGGCAGAGTCCGCAGAGAGGCGCAAGCGGGTCTTCGAGCCCGGTCGCTGGCTGGGAGCCTATGAGGGCCGGCGATGTGTGGGTACGTTCCGTGGCATCTCCTTCGACCTGAGTGTGCCGGGCGGAGCGATGCTCCCGGTAGCCGGCATCAGCAGCATCTCCGTCGTTCCCACTCACCGCCGGCGCGGCCTGCTGAAGGCGATGATGGCTCAGGGCCTGCGCTCGGCGGTGGCGCGCGGCGAGGCAGCGGCGGTCCTGCACTCCGCTGAGTACGGTGTCTACGGCCGTTACGGATTCGCGCCGGCCACCCGGCACGGCGGCTTCACCGTCGACGTACGTGCCGGCCGTGGCCTGCGCCCCGGCCCCGCCGGCACCGGAACCCTCCAGCCCGCCACCATGGAGGACGTGCGAAGGTTCGGGCCCGCCCTCTTCGACCGGGTGCGCCGCTCACGGGCCGGAGCGGTCAGCCGCCCGGACTGGAACTGGCAGGCGCGGACCGGAGAGTCGGTCCGCCCCGGAGAGGCATGGGCCGAGCCCACGGCCGTCGTGTACCGCGATGTCCGCGGGCAGGTGAGCGGACTGGCGACCTACCGGGTTGACGGCAAGTGGACCGACGGCGTACCCGACAGCACCCTGACCGTCACCGACCTGATCACCACCACGCCCGAAGCGCTGCGTGCTCTGTGGCAGCATCTGCTCTCCCTGGACTGGGTGCACACGATCGACGTTCCCGACGCGGCCCCCGACGACCCGGCGCCCCTTCTGCTGGCCGATGCCCGTGCCGTACGCCCTCTTCCCCACCCTGCCGACTGCCTGTGGCTGCGCCTGCTGGATCTTCCCGCCGCTCTCACCGCCCGCACCTACGCCACGGAAGGCCGCCTCGTTCTCGAAGTGGCCGACCCGGACGGGCATGTCGACGGCCGCTGGCAGTTGCACGTGGCAGCCGACGGCTCCGGACACGTCACCACCACCGACGACCCGGCTCACCTGGCGCTGGACGCGACCACCCTTGCCATGCTCTATCTGGGCGGTGAGACGGCCGCTCGGCTCAAGGGGGCAGGGCTGGTCGAGGAGCTGCGTCCCGGAGCCGCGGCCACCGCCGACGCGCTCTTCCGCGCTTCCCTCGCGCCGTGGTGCCCCGATCACTTCTGAACCCCGCCACCACTCCCTTGCCGGCCGGCACCCGCTCCTTCCGAACCCGTTCACCGGCTCCCATCCGAAGCCGGGGCGCACGAGACGGTCCGGTTCGTCGCGTGGTATGATAGGCGCATGCGTTCTTTCTACTTCCTGTGACGGAGCACGCCGCAACCCGCCTCTCGTGATGGAGCCGAGGCGGCGGGTTGCTCGTCGCGCCCATCGGCCGCTTCCGGCCGCCGCCCGTCAGTTCAAGGAAGATCCACTCCCCGCTTCACGGGTGGAGTGTGTCTCCGTTCGGAGCGTCATGAACACCCCTCTTACCGTCCCGGCTCGTGCCCGCGCACAGCTCGTCGCTTCTGATGTCCACCTCGCCCGAGGAGGCCGCCCGGTCCTCACGGGCGTCGAGATGACCGTTACTCCCGGTTCGCGCTGGGGGGTGGTCGGAGAGAACGGCCGCGGCAAATCCACGCTGGTCCACGTGCTCGCCGAAGCGCTGGCCCCCGATGCCGGCTCGGTGCGGCGAACGGGAGCACTGGGCAGTGCGGAGCAGGAGATGGCGGCCGACGCGGACCGTACGGTCGGCGATGTCGTCGATGCCCACCTCGCCGACGCCCGCGCCGCGCTGGCCGCCCTCGACGCCGGCGCGGCCGCGCTCGCCGAGGAACGCCCCGGTGCGGAGGCGTCGTACCAGGCGGCACTGGAAGCGGCCGAGGCGCTGGAGGCGTGGGACGCCGATCGGCGTGTCGATGTCGCCCTCGAAGCCCTCGGCGCGGTGACCGACCGGAGCCGGCTGCTGGCACACCTGTCCGTCGGGCAGCGTTACCGGGTGCGCCTGGCCTGCCTCCTCGGCGCCGCCTGCGACTTCCTCCTGCTCGACGAACCGACCAACCACCTCGACCAGGCCGGCCTGGACTACCTGACCGGCCGTCTGCGGGATTGGGACGGCGGCGTGGTGGTGGTCAGTCATGATCGCGCCCTGCTGAAGGATGTCGCCACCACGATTCTCGACCTCGACCCCAGCCGGGACGGCCGCCCGGCCGTATACGGCGACGGCTACGAGGGATATCTGGCAGGCCGTCGCGCGAGCCGCCGGCGCTGGGAGGAGGAGTACGCCCAACAGCAGGCCGAACACGCGCGTCTGGCCGACAGCCTCGCCGCGGCGCAGAGCCGGTTGGTGACCGGCTGGCGCCCCGGCAAAGGGACCGGGAAGCACCAGCGCGCCACCCGCGCGGCGGGGCTGGTGCGCTCGGTGCACCAGCGCCAGGACGACCTGTCCCGGCATGAGGCGTCCCTGCCCGAGCCGCCGTTGAGCCTGGACATGCCCGAGCTGCCCGCCCGCGCCGGGGTCATCCTTGTGCGCGCCGAGAACGTCACCGTCGCCGGCCGCCTGTGCCAGCCGACCGATGTGACGCTGGAGTCCGGCTCCCGGCTGGTGGTCTCCGGGCCCAACGGTGCGGGCAAGTCCACCCTGCTCGCCGTGCTGGCCAAACGGCTGGAGCCGGACGCGGGGCGGGTGCACCACGCCCGCAACGCCCGGATCGCGCTGCTGGGCCAGGAGTCGGCGCATCCTGCCCACCGCCGCGCGGGAGAGGTCTACGAGGCCCACCTCGCGGCCCTCGTCTCGGCCGGACAGCTCGACGAGAGCCGGACGGTGGCGCTTGACGGACTGGGGCTGCTGGCCCGCCGCGACCTGGACAAACCGGTGCGCCGGCTGTCCCTTGGGCAGCAGCGCCGCCTGGACCTGGCCCTGGCGCTGGCCTCCAGGCCGCACGTCCTGCTGCTGGACGAACCGACCAACCACCTGTCCATCACCCTGGTCGACGAACTCACCCATGCCCTGGAAGCCACGTCCGCCGCCGTGGTGATGGCCTCCCATGACCGGCAGCTGCGCCGCGATGTCGCCCACTGGCCCCACCTGTCCCTGACCGCCGCCGCTCTCCGGGGCGCCACCGGAATGCTTCGAGCGAGTCCGAAGGAGCCGCCGAACGAGATCCCCGGGGACGTCGGCCATGGCCCTCCCTGCCGACGGGAGGAGGCCGGCGTGTGACCGGAGCCGGAGAGGGGGCGCGGCAGCAAATGCGGGCACTCCAGCCTCAGTTGACGCTTCCGGTACGGGCGTACCGGCCCGGGGTGGTGCCCACGACCCGCTTGAAGTGCCGGGTGAGGTGGGACTGGTCGTAGAAGCCGGCGGCGGTCGCCACCTCGCCCGGCGGCTGTCCGCCGAGCAGCAGACGGCGAGCCAGGTCGACGCGGCGGGACGTCACGTACTGATGCGGGGCAATGCCGAAGGCACCACTGAAGGCACGTACGAGATGAGTGGGGTGGGCGTGCACCAGGCGCGCGGCCTCTTCCAGGGCGATGCCTTCGAGCAGTCGCTCGTCGAGGAGGTCGCGCAGGCTCTGGGCGACGCCGCGGTCGGGCTCCGCGCTGCCGAAGGCCGCCCTGGGGCGCAGATGTCCGCGCAGCCGCTCGCTGATGAGGGCCAGACGGCTCTCCGCCTCGAACTCGTCGCCCCGGTTCGCGAGGGCCGTGTGCAACTGCCCGACGCGTCTGCGCAGGACGGGATCGGTGAGGTCCGGGCCGTCCACCGCCGGCCCGATGAAGCTCTCGTCCAGCTGCGTCATGTCGAGGTAGAGCACGCGCTTGTGGAAACCGTGAGGGGTGGCGGGTGAGCCGTTGTGCGGGACCTGCGGCGGGAGGAGGCTCACGGTGTCGCTCGGGGTGCCGCGCTCGTAGCGGTCCAGGTCGTAGCGGACCGCGCCGTCGTCGACGATCAGCAGCGTCCAGGCGTCGTGGACGTGCATGGGGTACGCGTGCTCGGTGAAGTGGGCGTGGAAGACCTCTACGACACCCGCGACCTGCGGACGCCAGGCGGAGATCTCCTGCCGGGGCACCATGCAAAGAACGTACAAGACGGAGAAGGCGCGCACCGTGGAGTCTCGAAGCATGAGAACCGAGACCGAGACCGAGACCGAAACCGAGATCGAAGCCGGCGCCGGGATCGAGACCGTCGCAACGTCTGAGAACGTGCCGGTCCGCTTCGACACCAAGATCGCCGTCCTGCTGCGCGACGACCTCGAGTCCTGGCAGCGGCTGAATGTGACCGCCTTCCTGGTCAGCGGGCTCGGCACGGCATCACCCGAGGTGATCGGCGAGCCGTACGCGGACGCCGACGACACCGCGTATCTGCCGATGTTCCGCCAGCCCGTGCTGGTCTTCGAGGGGGCGAAGGAGACGCTGACCGCCGCGCACGGGCGTGCGCTGTCCCGGTCGCTGCCGAGGGCCGTGTTCACGTCGGACCTGTTCGGCACGGGCAACGACCGGGACAACCGGGCGGCTGTACGGGCCGTGGGCAAGGACGGGCTCGACCTGGTGGGGATGGCCGTTTACGGGCCGCGTAACGCGGTGGACAAGGTTCTCAAGGGCGCGCGAATGCACCCCTGAGCGGCTTCACGTCCCGCCCCTCCCGGTCCCGGTGACCGAACGGCCGTCCCGTTCCGTGCGACGGGCGGCCGCGGGCCGGCCGGCAGGCCGTTCCAAGCCGTTCCAGGCCGTTCCTGCACGGTGCGTGCCTGCTGCTGTTGCCCGGGCCGCGAAGGCTCGGCCCCCGAACCCCGTTACCACCATGCCCGAGCGGCCCCCGACGGCGGACTTGGTGCGTACCTGTCGCTAGAGTGCGGTGCTTGATCGAGTCCCGTACGGCGAAGGGGGAGGAATGAGTGGGCAACTGAAGGACATAGCCGACGAGTTGGCCGAGGTGCTGTGGCGAGAACGCACCGTGTACCGGGACCGGGCCGGGGGCGTGGTGATCCGGGGCGAGCACGTGGGACGCTGGATCAGCCTTGCTCCCGCGGGGGGCCGGGGCGAGGTCCTCGTCCGCGCGGGCCGCCTCCTCGACGGCGGCACCACGGCCCCGGCGCGTTCGGAGGCGATCGTGCCCCTTGCCGCCGGGACGGGCGAGCTCGCCGCGACCTGCCGTCGCCTGCTCGCCGAGACCGCCGCCGACGCGACGGCGCGAGTGCCGGATCCGTCAAGCGCTGGTCGGTCCGGTCGGCCGAAACGGTCCGGGCGGTCCGGCAAGCCCCGGCCGAGAGGGAGACACACGGGCTTCAGCTCTTGGGTGGTCCTTGTCTGCGTGGCCGGGGTGGTCGCTCTCTATCTGCACAGCGCCGGTGTGTTCGGCGGATGACAGAGGCGACAAGAGGGGCAGAAGCGTCCCATGCCGGCCGTGTGCTCGCCGGTCCGGATCCCGTCCGGTGTGCTGTGCGGGTCCCGGTGCTGCCCGTACGCCGCATCGGTCATGCCGGACGCACCGGACGCACCGGACGCATCAGGCGGGCTTACGGGCCTTGATGAGGAAACGGGTTGAGTGGGCCACGAACGGCCCCTCGCTCTCGATCTTGTCGTGCAGCTCCCGCAACCGGTCGCGGTACCGGTCGACGGTGAAGCCGGGAACCATCCAGATCACCTTCCGAAGGAAGTAGATCACCGCGCCGACGTCGAAGAACTCGGTCCGCAGCCGCTCGAACCGCAAGTCGGCAATCTCCAGGCCGGCAGCCTCGGCGTCCCGGCGTTCGTCGTCCGGGTGACGACTGCGGCGGACTTCCTCGGACTGCGGCCCGAGGAAGTATTCGACCAGCTCGAAGACGCTGGAGTGGCCGACGTGCTGGGCCAGGTACGTGCCGCCGCCCTGGAGCACGCGGGCGATCTCCTGCCACCACACCGTTACCGGGTGACGGCTGGTCACCAGGTCGAAGGCGGCGTCGGCGAAGGGCAGCGGCGGTTCGTCGTCGTCGGCCACCACGACCGCGCCGCGTGGGTGCAGCAGCCTGGTGGCCTTGGCGAGGTTGGGCGGCCAGGACTCCGTGGCCACCATCGTCGGTGGCAGTTGCGGTGCTCCGGCAAGGACCTCTCCGCCGCCGGTCTGGATGTCGAGGGCGGCGGACGCGTGGGCCAAGTGCTCACTCATCGTGCGCTGATATCCCCATGAGGGACGCTGCTCGGTGGCCCGGCCCTCGAGCCAGGAGAAGTCCCAGCCCTCCACCGAGACGGCTTCCGCCTCGGACACAAGGTCGTCGAAAGTGTGTGACATACCCGGATCGTCATCATGAAACAGGGTGAAGTCAAAAGGATTTCTTCCGCACGTTCTCGCTGTCCCGGCAGTGTTCGCAGCTGTCGGCCGGGCCTGCGTCGCGGTGCCTTCGGAGGTCTCCGGCGGCATTGCCGCTCGCACAGTTCCTCGCGGAGTACGAGCGGCAACGCGTGGTGCCGAACGGACCTGACGGGGCATCCGGGGAGGTGCGGATGTGCGGTCGCTGCGGTCAGAGCCGGCGGTCGTCGTCCTTGTCGTCGCCTTCGGTCTCGATCCTCTCCTTGCGCACCTTGCCCGCGACCGTTTCCTGGTCCGTGTGCTCTTCGGGCGTGAGGCGGACCCGCTCGACCGGTACCGCCTCGGTCTCCACGACAGGCCGCTCCTCGTGCAGGGTGACTTCGTGTTCGGACTCGGAGATCTCCGGCCCGGACAGAGCCTGGTCCCGGTTGGCTTCGGTGATCGGCTCCCGTTCCACGCGGACCTCCTCGTGACGCACGGGGACGGTCTGCTGCTGTTCTTCGGTCACCACGTACTTACGGAGCCGTGCCCGCCCCGTTTCGCGGCGCTCGACGCCGACGTGCATCTCCTCTTCGGAACGCGTCATGGCCTCATCGCCGGACGGCCGGGTGCGGGCGTCGCCGCCGGCCGCTCCGGTGTCGACGTACCCGGCGGTGCCGGTGCCGGTGCCGGTGTCGGCTCCGGTGCGCGTCCCGGTGTCTGTGCCGGTGTCTGTGCCGGTGTGGGCCCATCCACCCTGGCCGGGCTGGTTGGCCTGCTGCCACGCCTCGTCCCACGCGATGCCGTAGTGCTCGTACAGGCGACGCTCCTCGGCCTCCGACAGGTGGCCGCCGGCGTCGACGTCGACGTTGGGGGCGTCCTTCACCCTGTCCTTGGGATACGGGACCTCCAGATGGTCCTCGACCATGGTGGCGTCATGGATGGGGACGAACGACTCGCTGGTGCCGAACAGGCCGGTCTTGACGCTGACCCAGTCCGGCTGGTGGGTGGCATCGTCGAGGAACACGTGCTTGGCGTCGCCGATCTTCTTTCCCTGAGCGTCGTAGACCGGGTGGTCCAGCACCGCGGGAATCTGCTCTCGGGTAATCATCTCGGTCCTCCTGCTTCCTCTGGAGTCAGTGGCTCGGGTAACCGGCGGAAGCGCGGAGAAACACCTTAATGACAGATAATTATGGATAAATATGTTGATAGCCGTGCTCGGCTCCAGATGCGTACCGGGAACTTTGGGGTTACTCGTAGGGCATGGCATCGAAGTGGCAACCCAGGCATGGAGACGACCGGCACCGGCCGACAGGTGCCGGAGGGGACGAGGAGCCCGGCAACCGTGCCGGACCGGATCCCCGGGCGGAACGCGAGGCTCCGGACGGGCCCACCGAGATGGGCAAGAAGTCGTGGGGGGCGGTGCTCCGTCGCACGATGGCCGAGTTCAAGGACGACGAGCTGACCGACCGTGCCGCGGCGCTGACCTACTACGGGATCCTGGCGCTGTTCCCCGCACTGCTGGTGCTGGTCTCGCTGCTGGGAATCGCGGGTGAGTCGGCGACGAAAAGCATCCTGGACAACCTCACGAAGTTCACGCCCGGCCCGGCCCGGGACATCATCACCAACGCGGTCGAGCAACTGCAGGCCAGTGGTGGCACCGGGTCCATCCTGGCGATCGTCGGTCTTGTGGGCGCGCTGTGGTCGGCCTCCGGCTACGTGGCCGCCTTCATCCGGACGTCCAATGCCGTCTACGACATCCCCGAAGGCCGCCCGGCGTGGAAGGTCACGCCGTTGCGACTGGTCCTGACGCTGGTGCTGATGCTCCTGGCGTGCGTCAGCGCGCTGATCGTGGTGTTCACCGGCGGTCTCGCCCGGCAGTTGGGCAAGACTCTGGGGGTCGGGGACACCGCCCTGACCGTCTGGTCGATCGCCAAGTGGCCGGTTCTGGTACTCCTGGTCACCATCATGATCGCGCTCCTGTACTGGGCGTCGCCGAACGCCAGGGGCCGCGGTTTCAAGTGGGTCACCCCGGGCAGTTTCCTCGCCCTCGTGATCTGGATGATCGCCTCGGCGGGCTTCGCTCTGTACGTGGCGAACTTCGGTTCGTACAACAAGACCTACGGCACCCTCGCCGGAGTGATCATCTTCCTGGTGTGGCTGTGGATCACGAACCTGGCGATCCTGCTCGGTCTGGAGTTCGACGCGGAGATGGCCCGTGAGCGCGCCGTCATCGGTGGCCACCCCGCCGATGACGAGCCCTACGTCGAGCCGCGGGACACGCGCAAGTGGAGTGACCAGGACCGCAAGCAGATGGGCAATGAATGACCGTGTCGGGGCAGGCGAACCGGGAAGTTCGTACCGCACGGCCCGGGCAGGCGTTCGTGCGCCTCCTCCATGACGCGCGTCGCGTCACCGGTGGCTGACCAGCCGGATCGCCTCCTGGGACTCGCTCCGGGCGCGGCGGGCACTGCCGGCCGCGGAGTCCGCAGCCGCCGTGGGCTTCACCACCGCGGTGGCCCTCACCTCGCCGTGGCTGGGGGCGGCCGCCTCGGTTCCCACCGTGATGGTGGCCCTGGAACGCGTCCACACCGGCGCTCATGACCCCAGTGACGTGGCGGCCGGCGCGGCCATCGGTGTGGGCGGTGCCGTGCTGGTGCATCATGCGCCGCGCCTGCTGCGTGCCTTGTCGTAGTGCGTCGACGACACGGGCGCGCGACTGACCGCCGGGCCGGCTGTCGGCTGGCGGGCGGGCGCAGTAAGGACTACCACTTGTGTGGACAGGCCCCGGAAGGCCGAGCAGCGAAAGGCAGGCACGACGATGAGCACGTCAGCTGACTACCCGCCCCCCAGGGAAGCCGAAGAATCGGTCGGTGAGCTGGTGAAACATGCATCGGAGCAGATCTCCCGGCTGATGCGGCAGGAGTTGCGGCTGGCGCAGGCCGAAATGCAGCAGAAGGGCAAGCGGTTCGGGCTCGGTGGCGGCCTGCTGGGCGGAGCCGGCGTAGTCGGTTTCATCGCCCTGCAGGCAATGGCGGCCACCGCGATCGTGGCCCTGGACCTGGTCTGGCCGTTGTGGCTCGCCGCCCTGGTCGTCACCGGCCTTTTGCTCGTGGTGACGGCCGTACTCGCCGCCGTCGGCAAGAAACAGGTCGGCCGGGCCACGCCTGCCGCTCCCGAGCAGGCCATCCACAGTGTCAAGGCCGACATGGCCGAGATCAAGGAGAGGGCACGGCGATGACGGACAAGGCACGGCACAACGGCTCCACGCCCGACCCCGACGAACTGCGGGCACAGGTGGAGCAGACCCGGGAGGAGCTCGGCCGGACGGTCGAAGCGCTGGCCGCCAAGGCCGACGTGAAAGCGCAGGCGCAGCAGAAGGCGGCGAAGGTCAAGGGCTTGGTGCAGGGCAAGGCCGCCTCCGCCAATGAGCAGCTGACCGAAACCGCCCACACCCTGGGGCGGAAGATCCATGACAAGACCCCGCAGGCCGGTGCGCGAGAAGGCCGGGCGGAGGGCGAAGGCCGGGCGGAGGGCGAAGGCCGGGCGGAGGGCGCGGGCACGCACACCACCCGCAACCTGCTCGTGCTCGCCGGTGTCGGCATGGCCGCGCTCGCCGTGATCGTCGCCGTGCGACGCGGGAGGAGGTGCTGATGAAAGCCTCCAAGGTCGCCTACAAGCCGGTCGGCCTGATCCTGGGCGCCGTGAGCGGTGTCGTCGCCGGCGCGGTCTTCAAACAGGTGTGGAAAGTCGTCGGCCACGACGAGGACGCCCCCGACGCCACCGACGAGGAGCGCGGCTGGCGGGAAGTCGTGATCTCCGCCACCCTGCAGGGCGCGATCTTCGCCGCGGTCAAGGCGATGGTCGACCGCGGTGGCGCCACCGTCGTGCGGCGCCTGACCGGAACGTGGCCCGGCTGACCCCTCCCGCCCGGCCGGAGGCACCCGCTGGGGTCAGAGGGCGATACGTCGTTCGTCCGCGGAGACGGGGAGGTCGTTGACGCTCGCGTAGCGGCGTCGCATCAGGCCGTTCTCGTCGAACTCCCAGTTCTCGTTGCCATAGCTGCGGAACCACTGGCCCTCGCCGTCGTGCCACTCGTACTCGAAACGGACGGCTATGCGGTTGTCCGTGAAGGCCCACAGCTCCTTGCGCAGACGGTAGTCCTGCTCGCGCTCCCACTTGCCGCGCAGGAATTCCACGATCTCCGCGCGTCCCCGGAGGAACGTGTCGCGGTTGCGCCACTCGGAGTCCTCGGTATAAGCGAGGGACACCCGCTCGGGGTCCCGGCTGTTCCACGCGTCCTCGGCCGCCCTGACCTTCTGCTGGGCGGTCTCGGCGGTGAACGGCGGGAACGGTGGCCTCTTGTCCGTCATGACTCTCCTCTTCACCATCGGGAGAACGATCGTTCTCCCTGGTCCGTGGCAGCTTAGGAGAACAGTGGTTCTCCCGCAAGGGGGAGGGGGCCGCAGTACGGCGGATCCGCCGTCGAGATCCGCCCCGCACCCGGACGCGACCGGTGACGTCGCCTGCGCCGTACGGAATGACGTCTCCCGCGCCGTACGGATGGCCTCGCCCTCCACCGGCGGACACGGCGGCGGATATGACGCCGGATCCGGTACCGCGCGGCAAGCGCCGCCTTTGTTCCGGCCCAGCCGTCGCCGATTCCTCGGCACCGCGACGGCGGGCGCGTTCGGCCCCGCCGCCCTCGGCGCGGCCCAGGAGGCGCAAGCCGGCGCCGTGCGGGAGGAGGAGGCGGCCCCGGCCGCGCCCCCGAGGCCGGTTCCCGGCTGGTTCGACGAGGTCAAGCTCGGCATCTTCATCCACTGGAACGAGGCCGCGATCCCCGCCTTCGCCCCCGTGCACCTGCTGAGCGATCTCCACGCGGGCGACGACGCCGGCCTGCCCAAGTGGCGGCAGGAACAGATCTGGCGGACGCTGCCCTACGCGGAGATGTACCAGAACACGATGGCCGTACCCGGGAGGAGTCGTACCGCAAAGGATGTAGCGCCGATATCGCCCGCGATGTGGTTACCCGGGCGGTGCCCCCGCTCGTAGCGTTCTGTGCACGGGCCCGCCGGTTTGGTGGATCCGGCGGAGACCCACCGGCGAAAGCTCGGGGACACCATGAGAACCGCACCGAAAAGGGCCGCATCGCGAGGTCCCGCATCGCGAGGTCCCGCGTCGTGAAGGGGCCCGTCGGTGACGGCGGCTTCCCGGAAAGCGGCGGAGCAGGGCGAGCCGAGTCTGCCGGCCGCCCTCACTCCGGTACTGGTCAACTTCGTGATGCCGCTCGTGCTCTTCTACGGGCTGCGGGCCGCCGGAACACAGTCCTGGCTGGCGCTGCTGGTCAGCGGCCTGGCGCCGGCCGTGAGGCTCGTCGTCACCCTCGCCGTCCGAAGGCGGGCCGACGTCTTCGACGTCTTCGTCGTCGCGCTCCTCCTGCTGGGCGCGGCCGGGGCGCTCCTCGACGGAGGAGCGAGATTCCTCCTGGTCAAGGACGCGTGTGTCTCCACGCTGATCGGACTCTGGGTCCTCGGCACGCTGGTGGCGGGACAGCCGTTCGCCCTGCAGCTCAGCCGTCAGTGGTACGGGCCGGCCGCCCGTGCCCGGCGTCAGCGCGCCTACGACGAGTCGCCGAGGTTTCGCCGCTGCCTGCGGGCCCTGACCGTGCTGTTCGGCCGGGTGCCCGCCCTTCGGGCCGACGGACACCGGCCCGGGTCATCCGAAGTGTGCAGTGCGGGTATCGCTCCCGGGGCCGATCCGCCGAGTGCGTTCGGCCGCCTGGCGTCGAAGACACGACGTCGTCGGACGGAGACGTTCCCGGGCGGCGGCCATAGGACGGAAGGGGTCCACCATGACCGAGCTGGAAGCGAACCCGCACGGGGCGCCGTACGGGGCGACGTACGGGACAAGGCACCCGCGGGAGCTGGACGAACTGCTGAGGGAGCTGGGGCGGGTCGCACGGCTGCCGCTGGAACGCAGCGAGACCCTGCCCACGCGGGCGTACACCTCGCCGGAATTCTTCGCCCTGGAGAAAGACCTCGTCTTCCGGCGCGACTGGCTGTGCGTCGGACGGGCCGAGGAGGTCGCGCGGCCCGGCGACTACCTGCGGGTCGACGTGCTGGACGAGCCGTTGGTCGTCACCCGGGACGAGGGCGGTGAGCTGCACGCCCTCTCGCGGGTCTGCCGGCACCGCTTCATGGACGTACTGCCCGCCGAGACCACGCCCGAGCGCGGGAACCTGCCGCGCCTGAAGTGTCCGTACCACACCTGGACCTACCGCCTGAACGGCGAGTTCGCGGGCCGGCTGGCCGGTGCGCCGCTCATGAACAAGGTCGAGTTCGACCGCGGCGCGTGCCGTCTTCCCGGGCACCGGGTGGAGGTCTGGAACGGCTTCGTCATGATCAATTCCGACCCCGGCGCCGCACCTCTCGCGCCGCAACTGGCCGGTCTGGACGAGAAGCTGGCGCCCTACGGCCTCGGAGAGCTGACGCTCGCCCACAAGAGCGCCTGGGAGGCGGTTCCGGCGAACTGGAAGGTGGCGATGGAGAACGGGTCGGAGAACTACCACCACATGGGCACCCACGCGGCCACCCTGGAACCCGTCCTGCCCGGCCGGAACACGGAGATCGACGAGTGCGAGGGCGGCTGGTTCACCATGCACACCCCCTTCGCCCCCGAAGCCGCGGCGTTCCTGGCCGAGGAACGGGACCCGGCGGAGTACGGGGCCCAGGGATCCTCCGCGCTCGTCCCGGGGATCGCCGGTGACAGGAACCCGGGGATGCTCGTCGCCGGGATCTTCCCCAACCTCGTGCTGGTCCTCCTGCCGGACAGCGTCACCTCTGTGCGGTGGATGCCGACCGGCCCCACCAGTCACGACGCGATCCTGAGCGTCCTGGTGCCCGCCGGGGCGCGCGGACTTCCGGGATTCGACGCGTACGTACAGCGCTCGCGGGAGCAGCTCGAAGCGATCCAGGCGGAGGACCTGGTCGCCGTCCGCGGTGTGCAACGGGGGCTGGCCGCGGACCCGGCGCCCTCGGCCGGCCGCTTCTCCCACCTGGAACGTCCCCTGTGGCAGTTTCAGCGCTACCTGGCCGGCCGGCTGACCGGTCCGGGGGAGGGCCGGGGTGCTCGGCCCCCGGCCCAGGCCTGCTGAACAGTGCTGTGGCCGGTCATCACGGTCCCTTCCCGCCGGAGGGGCCCGCCGGCCCCTCCGGCGGGGCCGGGAACTCGTAGCCGCCCCGGTGCGCGCGGCGGCACGGCCGGCTCGAAGAAGCTCTGGACGGGCCTGGACGAGCCCGTGGTCGTCGTGATCGCACGGACCGCGCAAGAACCGGCCGAGGTCTCCCTGT
Organism: Streptomyces altiplanensis; assembly: GCF_053591575.1. Taxonomy (NCBI): domain Bacteria; kingdom Bacillati; phylum Actinomycetota; class Actinomycetes; order Kitasatosporales; family Streptomycetaceae; genus Streptomyces; species Streptomyces altiplanensis. Next base: position 21,804 of record NZ_JBSFUB010000102.1, read on the forward strand.
CCGAGCCGTACCGGCTCAAGGAGCCGCAAACGCGATAGGGAGAAGAAGGCGCCGGGTCCCGGTGGCAGGCGCGGCCGCAGCGGTGCTTCCTGCGCGGGGTCGTGAGATGCCGGAGCGGAGGTCTCTTCTAGGCCGTACGGATCGTCAGGGGCGGGCTGCAGGCGCCGTACGGCAGCTCGGGCGAGGTGATGCGTATCCGGTACGGCCCCGAGGGCAGCTCCGGCACCACGACGGACGTACCGAGCGCGCGCGGATCGACCTGCGAGGCCAGCACCGCGGCCGGCGACCACTGCTCATGCCCGGTCCTGCGCTCCAGCAGGACATTGCACGGATGGCCGAGGCCCCCCGTGATGCGCCAGCTGATCTGCCGTCGCTCGACGCAGTTCCAGCACTCGCCCCCGGCGGGCGCCCGTACGAGCAACGCGTCCGAGGCCGGCGCCGGCGAGGTGCGGGGAGGGAACAGCGCGTCGGTCGTCCGCTTCAGTCGAGCTCTGGCCAGCGCGATCCAGCGCATACCCGTCCTTCCGTGGTGCTCCCGTGGTGGCGGCCGGGCCGTCCGGCGCGGTGCGGGGCGCCATCTTCCTGGTTTGGGTGTTTCCGTCGGAAATGTGAGTGACACGGGACGAAAGTCCCTTCCGGCCGGGGCCTTCGTCACCCCCCCCATGGTCCCGGGACCATGGCCCCGGCGGGGCGGCGGTGAGCGTTCGCGCGTGTCCGAGGGGGAACCTACGATCGAGGAAGACGGATCTTGACCTGCGACGCCGGGAGGCCATCATCGTGAACGTCCGGTGCGGCAGGGCGGTGACGGTCTTGTGAGCTTCCCCCTGCCCGGCCTGCCGGACCTGCCGGACGACGCGGAGAGCCTGAAGGCACTCATCGAACGCGAGATCGCCGCGTTGCGGGCGGACGTACGGCGCCGGGTGCAGGCGCCCCCGGCCCTCGCGAGCCCCTCCGCCCACACGCCGTCCCTCGGCGACCGGTCCCTGGAGACCTTCATCTCCGGCGGCCCCGAGCCGCCGGCCGTCCACCGGCCCGGGCAGGGGGGCGCCCCGGACGGTGACGACGGTGACGACCGCCCGTACGACACGCCCGGCAGCGACCCCTGGGCCGGCCTGCACGCCGGCCTGTCGGCCATCCCCGTCTCGGCGGCGCTCCTGGCTCCGGTCCAGGACGAGACCGGCGAGATCACGGACTTCGTCATTCGCGCCGGTAACCACGTCCGCTCGGCGGAATGGCTCGAAGCGCCGGACAGCCAGGTGGGGCGGCGGCTCCTGGAGGTCCGCCCCGGGGCCGTGGCGAGCGGACTGATGGCGGCGCTGACCGCGGTGTTCACCTCGGGGCGCGCCCTCAGGGGACTGACCGTGGACTACACGGAGGAGCGGCACGGCCGGCTGTTCCGCGCCCCGCTCCTGTACCACGCCGCTGCCTGCGGCAACCAGATGCTGATCACCTGGGTCCCCGCCCGCAGTCATACGGAGATCCTGACCCTCGACGCTCAGCACATCGCCTCGATGGGATGGGGGCACTGGGATCTCCTCTCCGGCGCCGTCGACTGGTCGGAGGGGCTGCACCGCATCTTCCGCACCGATCCGCAGATGCCGTGGTCGCTGACAGAACTCTGCGACGCGGTGCTCCCCGGCGAAGTGCCGGCGCTCGCCGAGCTGATCACCTCCGTCCTCGCCGGCGAGGAACCCTCCTGGACGCGCATCCGCTTCCGTGTCTTCGGTGAAGTACGCACCCTGGACCTGCTCGGCAGGCCCGTCGCGGGAACCGACGGGCGTCCGTGGGCCGTACACCTCGTGGCACGTGACCTGACACCCCAGATGCGCGGCCGGCGCCGTCTGGCGGAGACCCAGCGCGAGACGGAGCGGCTGCGCCAGCAGGCCGCGGCGGAACAGCGCATCGCCTCGGTCATGCGTGAGGCGCTCCTGCCGACACACACCGCGGAACTCGCCGAACTGGGCCTGACGGTGGCCGCCGCCTACCTGCCGGCCGAGGCGGACGCGGCCGTCGGCGGCGACTGGTACAAGTGCAGGCGCCTGTCGGACGGGCGGGCACTCGTCGCCATCGGTGACGCGGTCGGCCACGGGCTCGACGCCGTGGCCCGGATGGCCCAGCAGCGCCACGCCCTGGCCGGACTCGCCCAGACGGGCGCGTCGGCCGGCGAGATGACGACCTGGCTGAACACGCTGGTGTGCGGCGACCCCTCGGCGATGACCGCGACCATGGTCACCGGACACATCGACCACGACCACGTCCTGCGCTGGGCGTGCGCGGGCCATCCGCCCCCACTGCTGCGGCGGGGGAACGAGGTGGCCCCTCTGCCGTCGGAGCACCTGGGCCCGCTGCTCGGCCTGATGCCCGGGTACGCGTACGAGACCGCGTCGGTTCCGCTGCACAGCGGCGACCTTCTGCTCCTGTACACCGACGGCGTGGTCGAACGCCGGGGCGAGGACATCACCGAAGGCATCACCAATCTCAGCCGGCGCCTGTCGGGCAACGCGGGGCTTTCGCCCGGGGAGACGGTCGAGCGGATCATCGCCGACTACACGCGCACGGTTCACGACGACGACGCCTGCCTGCTCGCCATCCAGGTCGACTGAGCGCCGGCCGGGCTACGGCCTGGGTCTTGATGTCGATGCCGGCCTTCTTCGCGTCGGACGCGTAGGCGAGGGCGTGGTCCTGGCGGAGCTTGTCGCC
>NZ_JBSFUB010000103.1:0-24287 GCF_053591575.1 Streptomyces altiplanensis
ACCCCCGCCGTCACCCTCGCAGCATGAACACGACTAACGACCCCAAAAACGACGGGCCCCGCCGCCCGGGGCCGGCCACGCCTTCCGGTGCACCGCCGCCAGGAGCCCCCGCCGGCTCCGCAGACCGGAGAAAACCGATGGATATAGCAACCGAAACCACCTCGTCCCCTCCATCCCCGCCCGGACCCGGCACCACGCTGGCCTCCAAGGGCAGCAGCCACGCCGGTGACCGCGTCTTCATCGGTCTGTCCCGCGGCTCGGGAATCGCGCTCCTGGTGATCATGGCCGCCATCGCGGCCTTCCTCACCTACCGCACCGGCCTCGCCGTCTCGAAGGACGAAGCCAACTTCCTCACCTCCTCCGAGTGGAACCCGGCGGGCGACCCGCCGGTGTTCGGCATCGCCGTCCTCCTCTTCGGCACGATCGTCAGCTCGATCATCGCCATGGCCGTCGCCGTGCCGATCGCCATCGGCATCGCGCTGTTCATCTCGCACTACGCCCCGCGCAGGCTGGCCGCACCGCTCGCGTACGTGGTCGACCTGCTGGCAGCGGTGCCGAGCATCATCTACGGCCTCTGGGGCGCCGTCTTCCTGGTCCCGCACCTGGCCGGCCTCAACCAGTGGCTCGACCAGTACCTCGGCTGGACCTACATCTTCGACAAGACGAGCGACGGCCCCGCCCGCAACCTCTTCACGGTCGGCATCCTGCTGGCGATCATGATCCTGCCGATCGTCACCAACGTCACCCGGGAGGTCTTCCTCCAGTCGCCGAAGATGCACGAGGAGGCCGCTCTGGCCCTCGGTGCCACGCGCTGGGAAGTCATGCGGATGTCCGTCCTCCCCTTCGGCCGCTCCGGCATCATCAGCGCCTCGATGCTGGGCCTGGGCCGTGCCCTCGGCGAGACGATGGCCGTCGCCGTCGTGCTCTCCCCGAGCTTCATCATCTCCGGCCGGCTGCTCGACCCGGGCGGCGGCACCTTCGCGCAGAACATCGCCGCGAAGTTCAACGAGGCGGACGAGTTCGGCCGTGACGCCCTGATCGCCTCCGGTCTCGTTCTCTTCGTCATCACGCTGCTGGTCAACGGCGCGGCCCGCTGGATCATCGGCCGCCGCAAGGAGTACTCGGGGGCCAACGCATGAGCCTGACAAGCCCGACCATGGACAAGCGCCCGGTCTCCCCCGCGCCCCACGCGTCGCTCGCCCACGCCCGCCTCCCCCGCTGGGCCCCCGCCGCCATCGCCGCCGGGTCCGTCGCGGCCGGCATCGGCCTCGGCCTCGTCGCCGGCTGGCACAGCCGTGTGCAGTGGGGCATGCTGGCCGCCCTGTTCTTCGTACTGGCCACCTTCGCGATCACCACCAAGGTGGAGGGCAGCCGGCAGGGCAAGGACCGCGTGGCGACCAGCGTCGTCTGGGTCTGCTTCATCCTCGCCCTCGTCCCGCTGCTCTCCCTGGCCTGGGTGACGGTCACCAAGGGCATCGAGGTCATCGACGGGTACTTCCTCAGCCACTCGATGAGCGGCCTGCTCGACACCGACGAGGGCGGCGGCATCTACCACGCCCTGCTCGGCACCCTGGAGCAGGTCGGCATCGCGACTCTGATCGCCGCCCCGGTCGGTCTGCTCACCGCGGTCTACCTGGTCGAGTACGGGCGCGGAAGGCTGGCGAAGACCGTCACCTTCTTCGTCGACGTCATGACGGGCATCCCCTCGATCGTCGCGGGTCTGTTCATCCTCGCCACCTGGAATCTGATGCTGGGCTTCGGACCCTCCGGATTCGCCGGCGCGCTGGCCCTCGCGATCCTGATGATGCCGGTGGTCGTCCGCTCCACCGAGGAGATGCTCAAGCTCGTCCCGAACGAGCTCCGTGAGGCGTCCCTCGCCCTCGGCGTCCCCAAGTGGCGGACCATCCTCAAGGTGGTGCTGCCGACCGCGATCGGCGGAATCACCACGGGCGTGATGCTCGCGGTGGCTCGCATCACGGGTGAGACCGCCCCGGTTCTGCTGCTCGTCTTCGGTACGAAGCTGATCAACCCGAACCCCTTCGAAGGCGCCCAGTCCTCGCTTCCGCTGTACGTGTACGAGCAGTACGTCGTCGGCACCGAAGCGTCGATCGACCGGGCCTGGGGCGCAGCGCTCGTCCTGATCGCCTTCGTCATGATCCTCAACCTGGTGGCCCGCGGCATCGCCCGCTGGAAGGCCCCGAGCACCGGCCGCTAAGGCCAGCAGAAAGCAGTGATTCAGATGGCCAAGCGAATCGACATCAGCGGCCTGTCGGCCTACTACGGCAACCACAAGGCGATCGACGACATCTCGATGACCGTCGAGCCCCGCTCCGTGACGGCCTTCATCGGCCCCTCCGGCTGCGGCAAGTCCACCTTCCTGCGCACCCTCAACCGGATGCACGAGGTCACCCCCGGCGGCCGCGTCGAGGGCAAGGTCCTCCTGGACGACGAGAACCTGTACGCCAAGGACGTCGACCCGGTCGCCGTCCGCCGCACGGTCGGCATGGTCTTCCAGCGCCCGAACCCCTTCCCCACCATGTCGATCTTCGACAACGTGGCGGCGGGCCTGCGCCTCAACGGCTCGTACAAGAAGAGCAAGCTCGCCGAGGTCGTCGAGAAGTCCCTGCGCGGCGCCAACCTCTGGAACGAGGTCAAGGACCGCCTGAACAAGCCCGGCTCCGGCCTCTCCGGCGGCCAGCAGCAGCGTCTGTGCATCGCCCGCGCGATCGCGGTCGAGCCGCAGGTGCTCCTGATGGACGAGCCGTGCTCGGCCCTGGACCCGATCTCGACCCTCGCCATCGAGGACCTGATCGGCGAGCTGAAGGAGCGCTTCACGATCGTCATCGTGACGCACAACATGCAGCAGGCGGCGCGCGTATCGGACCGCACGGCGTTCTTCAACCTCGCGGCGATCGGCCAGCCCGGCAAGCTCATCGAGATCGACGACACCGAGCGGATCTTCTCCAACCCGTCCGTCCAGGCCACGGAGGACTACATCTCCGGCCGCTTCGGCTAGGCCGCTCCGGCTGGACCGCTCCGGCAGGAAGCCGGCCGCCACGCCTGTCCTGCGGTGCTGCATGGCGGTGCCACCGCAAGGCAAAGGGCCCGCCCCCACTCCTCACAGGGAGTGGGGGCGGGCCCGTTCTCATACGCTTCAGCCGAAGGCCAGCAGGACGACCCAGTAACACGCGGCGGCCACCAGCGCGGCGGCCGGCATGGTGATGAACCAGCCCATCACGATGTTCTTGGCGACGCCCCACCGCACGGCGCGCGACCCCTTGGTCGAGCCGACGCCCATGATGGCGGAGGTGATGACGTGCGTCGTGGAGATCGGCGCGTGGAACATGAACGAGGCCGTGTACATCACGGACGCGGCCGTGGTCTCCGCCGCGAAGCCCTGCGGCGGGTCCAGCTCGATGATCCGCCGGCCCAGGGTCCGCATGATGCGCCAGCCGCCCGCGTACGTACCGAGCGAGAGCGTCAGCGCACAGGCGATCTTGACCCACATCGGGATCGCGTCGCCCTGACCCTCGACATCGGCGATGACCAGCGCCATCACCACGATGCCCATGGTCTTCTGCGCGTCCTGGAGACCGTGCCCGAGCGCCATGCCGGCCGCCGAGACGGTCTGGGCGATACGGAAGCCCCGCTTCGCCTTGTGCGGGTTCGCCTTGCGGAACATCCACAGGATGACCACCATCACCAGGTAGCCGAGCAGCAGCCCGACGAACGGCGAGATGAACATCGGGATGACGACCTTCTCCAGCACGCCGGACCAGATGACCTCGGTCCCGCCCGCGAGCGCCGCGCCCACCATGCCGCCGAAGAGCGCGTGCGAGGAGGACGAAGGAAGACCGAAGTACCAGGTGACGAGGTTCCAGACGATCGCCCCGACCAGGGCGGCGAAGAGGATTCCCATCCCCTTGTCGCCGTGCGGGGTCGCGATGAGCCCCTCACTGACGGTCTTGGCGACGCCACTGCCGAGGAAGGCACCGGCGAGGTTCATCACGGCGGCCATGGCGAGGGCCGCGCGCGGGGTCAGCGCCCGCGTGGAAACCGAAGTCGCGATGGCGTTCGCGGAGTCGTGAAAGCCGTTCGTGTACGTGAAGCCGAGCGCGACCCCGATGGTCACGATGAGCGCAAAGGTGTCCACCGGAGGTCAGGACTCCTTGACGGCGATCGTCTCGACCGTGTTGGCGACGTGCTCGAAGGCGTCGGCCGCCTCCTCCAGCACGTCCACGATCTGCTTCAGCTTGAGCACGTCCATGGCGTCGTACTTGCCGTTGAAGAGGTGCGCGAGCAGCTTGCGGTGGATCTGGTCGGCCTGGTTCTCCAGGCGGTTGACCTCGATCCAGTACTCGGTCAGGTTGGTCATGGTCCGCAGGTGCGGCATGGCCTCGGCGGTCAGCTCGGCCGCCCGGGCCAGGACCTCGATCTGCTGCTCGACGCCCTTCGGCAGCTCCTCGATCTGGTACAGCACGACCAGGTCGACGGCCTCCTCCATGTAATCCATGATGTCGTCGAGCTGCGAGGCGAGGTTGTAGATGTCCTCGCGGTCGAACGGCGTGATGAACGAGGAGTTGAGCTGGTGGAAGATCGCGTGGGTCGCGTCGTCCCCCGCGTGCTCCGCTGCCCTCATCCGCTCCGCGATCTCGACTCGGGCGGAGGAGTCCGCTCCGAGCAGTTCCATCAGGAGCTTCGAGCCCGTGACGATGTTGTCCGCGGAGGCGGAGAACATGTCGTAGAAGCTCGTCTCCCTGGGGGTCAGACGAAAGCGCACGTGGGGTCCTCGGGGTGCATTGGATTCGGTCAGGGTGATGCTAGGCGCATCATCCGGCCACGGCTAACCGGCGTTCTTCAGTGTCGCCCATCGGGCACAGTGCTCAGTACGGGCCCCCGGGCCAGTACCCGCGAAATTCGTTACCATATACCCAGCCGGGGTATGCAGACCCTTTCAGGACAACGGGAGGACGCGATGACGACCACCGAGGCGGCCGGCGCGACGACGACCGAAGCGCCCTCCGGAGCCTCCGAAGCCGTGGTGAGCGACCACGACCGCGGGGTGCACGGGTACCACAAGCAGAAGGACGAGCACCTCAAGCGCCTGCGCCGGATCGAGGGCCAGATCCGCGGTCTGCAGCGGCTGGTCGACGAAGACGTCTACTGCATCGACATACTCACGCAGGTCTCGGCTTCGACGAAGGCGCTCCAGTCCTTCGCGCTGCAACTCCTGGAAGAGCACCTGCGGCACTGCGTGGCGGACGCGGCGGTCAAGGGCGGCGAAGAGATCGACGAGAAGGTCGAAGAAGCCACCAAGGCGATCGCCCGCCTGCTGAGGACCTGATGAGGGCCTGATCCCAGGGCGTTCACGGTCCGGGGACCCGGCGGTCCCCGGACCTGCCGTCAGAACGGACGCTCGCGGGCTTCCGGCCCGCCGCCGGCCGCCACCCCTGCCCCTGCCCCTGCCCCGACCTTCAGCACCTCGTCGATACGGTCCGGACTGAGCCGTTCCCCGTCGGCGCCGGACGCCGCGATCATCAGCTCACCGCACAGCTCGATCTCGGCGAGGGCGACGTGGTCCTGGACGGGCGTACTGCTCAACGGTGCCACGTACATCACCTCTTTCAGCCATCGTCGGCTTCCCAGCGTAGGCAGCGCGGCACGCACCGCGCATGGCACGGACGGACCATTTCCCCCCACCCGCCTATGTGTGGATCTTCCCCGCGTAGATGTCCGCCGCCGCCGGCAGCCGCGTCTCGGCCGGCGCTCCGAACGCGTACAGCAGTGTCGTCGAGGCGACGGCCACCGTGCGTCCCGCGTTGGCGAAGTCGAACCGGTGGCGGACCTTGCGCAGCCGCCCCTGCTCGTCGAAGTACGCGTCGAACGGAACCGCGTCCTCGGAGAACCCTTTCGCCGCGGCGGCGAGCGCCCCGCGCGCGTGCGGCGCGGCGACGCGCGCGGCCCGGGCGATGTCGGTGATCCCGCGGTAGTGCCGGACACCGGTTCCGGCCACATCGGCCTTCCCGACGTACGTCACGTCCTCCGCCCCGCGCAGCAGCTCCGCGGCGGCCAGCGGATCCGTCGCCCCGCCGGTGACGAGGTTCCCGTCCTCCAGCGTCGTCGTGTCGATCCGCACCCACTTGTCGGCGGGCACGCCCGCGCCCCGGTTCTTCATGTAGAGCGCCCCGGGGGCGAGCAGCTCCGTGATGGGCCGGTGCTTGTCCGAGCCGTCGGGGTCCGGCGGCAGCGTCACCTCGAGCCGCCCCATGCGCTTCTTGAAGTCGTACGCCCCTTCGCCCCGGATGGTGACCCGGGTGCCGCCGGTGGCCATGACCATCGACGTACGGGCCTTGGAGCTCCCGGCCGCGACGAGCACGTCGGCCGCGCGGCGCACGGTGTCGAGGGGAGCGCCGCCCCGCTGGTCCTCGGCGACCGCACCGCCACCGGAACACCCGGTGGAGGCCAGCAGCCCCGCCGCGACGGCCACGGCGACCGCGCCGCCCCTGCCTCTGTGCTGCCGCACCACCATCGCCGCCAACCCCCAACGCCTTACCACACGGTGACCCATCGCACCCGCTCCGCCTAACGACTCCCCGCGAACGCGGTCACGCCCCGGCTCGCCCGGCCCCCGTGCGCACCGGTCCGCAAGCCGGCCGCCGACTTCCGACCGGCCGGTCACACGGTCCAACTCCCCCGGTACCGTGGACCCGTGCTGCAACACGCCACACCGGACGCTCCCACCCACCGCACCGGCACGACCGAACGCGGCTCCTTCTGCTTCGCCCACTGCACCTGCGGCTGGCGCGGCCCGGCCCGCCGGTCCCGCGAACGGGCCCGCACGGACGCGGACCTGCACGTGACGACAAGCTGACCCGGTTTCGGGAACGGGCGCGGCCGGGGAGACTCCACAGCGGTACCCGCACCCGGGCCGCGTCCGCACCCGAGCCCGGAAAGAGCACCGCCCCGCAGGAACCCGTTCCGCCTCGAAGCCGTCTCGACCACCGGGAGGCAGACATCATGGAACGGCGCACACTTCTCACCTCGGCCACGGCCCTGGCGGCCACCGCCGCCGTGGCCGCCTGCACCAGCACCGCCACCACGGACGGCCGCAACGGCAGCCTCAGCGGCCCCACCGGCGCCCCCGGCGCCACCTCCCGCGCTCCTTCCCCTTCCCGTTCCCGTTCCCCTTCCCGCGCCCCCGCCTGGTCCGCCCTCGCCCGCAGTCTCGACGGCCCGCTCGTCCGCCCCGGCGACGCCGCCTACCCCACCGCCCGCCGGCTCTACAACACCCGCTTCGACCACCTGAAGCCCGCCGCGGTCGCCTACGTCGCGCACGAGGCGGACGTCAGGGAATGCCTGGCCTTCGCCGCGGCGCACCGCACCCCCGTCGCCATCCGCAACGGCGGCCACTCCTACGCGGGCTGGTCCTCCGGCACCGGGCGCCTGGTCGTCGACGTATCGAAACTCGCCACGATCGAAGCGAACGGCACCATCGGCGCGGGCGCCAGACTCATCGACGTCTACCAGGGCCTCGCCCGCCACGGCCGCCGCACCGTCCCCGCCGGTTCCTGCCCCACCGTCGGCATCTCGGGACTGGCCCTCGGCGGCGGCCACGGGGTCGTCTCCCGTGCGTACGGCCTGACCTGCGACAGCCTCACCTCCGTCACCCTCGTCACCGCCGCGGGCAAGCGCCTGCGCTGCACGTCCACCGAGCACCCGGACCTCTTCTGGGCCCTGCGCGGCGCGGGGAACGGCAACTTCGGCGTGGTGACCGAGATGACCTTCCGGACCCGCCCGGCCCCGGCCGCCGTCACCGCGTTCCTCTCCTGGCCCTGGTCGAAGGCGCAGGCCGTCGTCACCGCCTGGCAGGAGTGGGGGCCGGGCCAGCCCGACGAGATCTGGTCGTCCGCGCACCTCGCCGCCGGTCCGGGCGGTACGACGCCCAACGTCTCCGTCTCCGCCTTCTCGCTCGGCACGTACGGCGACCTCCAGAACGCCGTGGACCGCCTCGCCGACAGGATCGGCGCCCCCGCCCGCTCGGTCTCCCTGCGCCGCCGCAGCTACCAGGAGTCGATGCTCCTGTACGCCGGCTGCGCCGATCTCAGCGACGCCCGGTGCCACCTGCCGGGCACCACCCCCGGCCGCACCCCCGAGGGCGTCCTGCGCCGTGAGACGTACGCGGCCCGGAGCGACTTCTTCGACCGCTCCCTCTCCCCCGCCGGGGTACGCGCGCTGCTCGACCGGACCGAGGCGTTCACCCGCCTCCCCGTCGACCGGGGCGGCGCCGGAACCATCGCGCTGACCGCCCTCGGCGGCGCGGTGAACCGTGTGGACCCGCTCGCGACGGCGTTCGTGCACCGCCGCTCACGGATGCTCGCCCAGTACATCGGCGCCTGGCGCGCGGGCACCTCCGGCGCCGCCCAGCAGACGTGGCTGAAAAACACCCACGGGGCGATGCGCCGGTACGCCTCGGGAGCGGCGTACCAGAACTACACGGACGCGACCCTGACCGACTGGCGCAGGGCCTACTACGGCGCGGCCGCGGGCCGGCTGACCGAGCTGAAGAGGCGTTACGACCCCGACAGGCTCTTCGACTTCCCCCAGGCGCTGTGAAAAAAGGGGGAGAGGCGCACCGTCCGGTGCGCCTCTCCCCCTTGGTGATCCGTGCTCAGGCCGCCAGGTCGTTGCGCTCGCTGTCCCCGGCGCGCGGCGCCGGGACGACCGCCGAACCGCCGTCACCGCCGCGCGCTCCGGTACCGGTCCCGACCCCGACGTCCGTCGTACGCACCGTGGGCCCCTTCGCCCGTACGAGCCGGCCCACCTTCTCCGAACGCGCGATCGCTCCCATGAGCGGTGTGAGCAGCGCCATCGCGACCGGCGCGAGCAGCAGCGCCACGGCCGTACCGAGAGCGAACCCTCCGATGACGTCGGTCGGGTAGTGCACACCCATGTAGACGCGGCAGAAGCCCGCCACGACCGCCAGTCCGATCGCCGCGAGCCCGAACTTCCGGTTGGCGACGAAGATTCCGACGGCGATGGCCATCGCCAGCGTCGCGTGGTCACTGACGAACGAGTAGTCCGTCTTGCCCGCGATGAGGACCTCGAGCCCCTTGTGGTCGTTGAACGGTCTGGGCCGCTCCACGAACCCGCGGATCGGGATGTTGATCAGCAGCGCGATCCCGGCCGCCAGCGGCGCCCAGACGAGCCCCGCCACCGAGGTGACCGCGTCCTCGCGCCTGCGTACGCTCCACCAGCACCAGAGCCCCAGCAGGACGATGCCGAGCATCGTCCCGTACTCCCCGACGAACTCCATGACCCGGTCGAACCAGCCCGGCGCATCCGCCGCCAGTCCGTTGATGTCGTAGAGCAGACTGACGTCGGGGTTCGCCCCGTCCAGTGCGAGTCCAGCCATCTGCCGCGGCCCCTTGCCTTGTTGCCTGCTGCGCGGCACGCGCGTCTGCGTGCCGCTCCTGCGAACCCCCGTGGTCCATGCGATGCGATCGGTTCGACGCAAAGCCATGCCGTGGTCAGTGCGTGGTGAGCGCGGCTGTCACAGTCCCCCGGTCAAGGGAACGCTCTCTCCGGCCCCACCGTTCCACTCTCCACCGATCTCCACTGAAAGATCACCATCACGTTATCGAAGAGAGACACATCACCGCAGCTCAGGGGGCGGCAATAACAGAGGGTTCAAGCCATGTCACGCGCCGCCGCGGTCTTCCGGAAGGTCCGTGGGGAGTGCTTCCGCGCCGTCCGCGGTGACCCGGGTCGCCCCGAAGTAGTCCGGTGTGTCGATCTTGTCGAAGCGGATCACGGCACCGGTGTACGGGGCGTTGATCATGTAGCCGCCGCCGACGTAGAGGCCGACGTGCCGGATCGCGCGCGAGTTCGTCAGGTCGTCCGAGAAGAAGACCAGGTCGCCCGGGAGCAGCTCGTCCCTGGACGGGTGCGGCCCGGCGTTGTACTGGTCGTTGGCCACGCGCGGCAGCTCGATGTCGACCGTCCGGTACGCGGCCTGGGTCAGCCCGGAGCAGTCGAACCGGCCGCCCTGCTCCGGCGTGCCGTTCCCGCCCCACAGGTACTTGGTGCCGAGCTTCTTCTGCGCGAAGTAGATGGCCCCGGCGGCCTGCCGCGACGGCTCGACCCGCCCGACGGGGCGCGCGAAGCTCTCCTCCAGGCTGGTGATGATCTTCACGTAGTTCTGCGTCTCGCGGTACGGCGGGACGCCCCCGTACTTGATGACGGCGTACGCGCCCGCGTTGTAGGCGGCGAGCATGTTCTTGGTCTGATCCCCCGGCACCTTCTTGACGTATCCAGCCAATTCGCAGTCGTACGTCGCCGCCGACGGAATCGCGTCGGCCGGGTCCCAGATGTCCCGGTCCCCGTCCTTGTCCCCGTCGACCCCGTGGGACGCCCACGTGCCGGGGATGAACTGCGCGATGCCGCGCGCGTCGGCCGGGCTCTGCGCCCTCGGATTCCAGCCGCTCTCCTGGTACAACTGCGCGGCGAGGAGCGCCGGGTTGATGGCCGGGCAGAGGTTGCCCCACTTCTGCACGAGCGGCTGGTACAGCGCGGGCACAGCTCCCTTGGCCAGCCCGACCGCCCGACCGCCGCCCGCACCGCCGGCCAGCCCCGCGGCGGCGGAGAACGTCCCGACGACGAGCAGCGCGACGAAACTCAGGCAGAGGCCGATCCCGATCCCGCTGACCACCCAGACTTTGCGCACCCTTCAACCCTCCCCCATCCGAGACGGGTTCACAGCAGTTTTCGCGCACGTGTCCGACGTGGTGTCACACACGCCCGAAACGCCGCGCCGCCACGGAGTGGCGGACACGGCGTCCACGTACCGCGAGACGCGGCGGGTCAGAGCGCCCGGTCAGAGCACCGGGCCGGGGCACCGGATCAGAGCGCGCGCAGGGCGGCCCAGGTCCGCGGCCCGACGATGCCGTCGACCTGAAGGCCCTTCACGTCCTGGAAGTGGACGACCCAGCTCTCCGTACGGGCCCCGAAGACACCGTCGACGGCGAGCGCCTCCCCGCCGGCCCAGTGGTTGATGAGGCACTGCACCTCCCTCACCGCGGCACCGGCATGGCCGCGCCGGGTCGTGGCACTGCCGTCGTAGTGGCCGCAGTAGGCGGGCGGGGCGAGCTGGGCGACGGGCACGGGCGCGGCGGCCGGTGCGGCGGAGTGCGCGACGGCGGGCGGGACGGACAGAGCGAGCGCGCCGAGCACGGCGGCCGACGCGAGGGCGACCCGGTGGCGTACGAGCATGAGGGACTCTCCTTCTCCAGGCTGGTTGATGCGGCTGAACTGCCGGAGAGGTTCGTGTCCAACGGAAGTACGACTATTCGCGCATGTCGGTGGAACAGCTCATGTGGGTGACGGGCCCCGGCGCGCCCCGGATGTCCGTACCACCAGGGTGCGCCCGGTAGGCCCGGCGCGCCCCGCGTCCGCGAACCGCCCGCGCGGTCACGCCGGATCGCTCCACGCGTACCCCTGGCACTCCGCCTTCCGCTCGCGCTCCACCCGCAGCAGCTTCCCGCCACCGCCGGGCAGCCCGCCGCCGAGCAGGCACGCGCCCCGGCTGTCGGCGCCTGCGCATCGAGGCCGGCGCCGTCCCCGGTCCGGGCCGGTCCATCTCCTACGCGTACGGCCCGGTCTCACAGGTGGACACCGTGCACCTGGACCAGTCTCACGGACTCGCGTTCCCCGATGCCGGGGCCCGGCTTCGGAAGTACCGGCTTCTCTTCGACAGAACTGAAGCCGTCGCGCGCTCTCCGGCAGAGAGCCGGGACGTCTTCCCATGGCTGAGATCCCCGCCGGCCTGGGCTGGATCCGCGCCGCTGCCGGGGGAGAGGACGGCCCCGGCCCCTGGATCGAGATCGCCTTCGGGCCGGAGGACCTGGTCCACCTCCGCGAGACCAGCGGTCCCGGGAACGTCGTCACGACGAACCGGAAGAAGTGGGACGCGTTCGTGCTCGGCGTACAGGCCGGCGAGTTCCGCCACTTCGCCGGACTCGACACCCCGGACCACACGGACCGGTAGGCCAGCAGGGCGCGCGCCGGGGTCGCGCCGGGCCCCGGCGGCCCCACCGCACGCACCGCGGAGCCGCCCGCGACCCCTGGGGGCCACGTCCGACCAAAGGTGCATAACGCCAGTCATTGCCCGGAGTCACACCGCGTGATACACAGAGTTACCATACGTGTTTCCGAATACGGCCGGTCGGCACCGCAGGTCAGCGCGGTCGGACCGGCGATACGCCGGAGGCCGGGCAAAGACAGCTACCAAGTCGACATACCTACGCGGTTTCATCAGCGAAGATAGAGCGTGACCCCTGTCGTGCGGCAGGGGCGACGAACTACCCGACAGGGGCGGTGACTTACATGAACCTGGCAGCCGAAAAGGGCGACATCACCACCATCATCGGCGGAATTGCCCCGAACTGGGGCCCGTTCGGGACCCTGGGGAACGAGGCCCGCGTCATGATCGAGGTTGTGATGGCTGTCGCCATCCTCCTCTGCCTCGGAATCGCCATCTGGGGAGCCGCGAAGCAGCGGATCGGCGCGACGGCCCTGAGGGACACGTTCAGCGCCGAGCAGGGCAAGGGGCTGATCGTCGCCGGTCTCACCGGCGTCTTCATCATCGGCTCGCTCGGCACGCTCTTCACCATCGTGTACGGGATGGCTGTTTAACCTGCCGTCAGCCAGCACCGGGCGTTCCCGGCCCGCTCTCCCACCCCACCCGTCCGTCGTGCCCACCGGCTGAGGTTGCGTCTCCCTGATGTCGAGTCACCACACCGCGCCCGCGCGGGAACCAGCACGGCTACCGTCGTACTACGCGGAACTGCAAACGGTCGAGGGGGTGCACGCGGCATGAGTCCCGGCGACGAGCACGAATACGGCGGCGACACGGGTCGTACGAGCCGTTTCGGCGGCTCCGGCCAGACCCGCACGCGCCTCCCCGAGGGCGGCGGGAACGATGTGTACGGGGGCGCGCGACGGCCCGTACGGACCTCGCGTTCCCTCGTCACCGTGGTGGGCGTGGTGGTGCTGCTGATCGCGGCTATCACATTCGCGAACCGGGGTGGCGGCGACAGCGGCTCGGGCGGCGAGGCGAAGGGGAGCGGCGGCGCGGAACCGACGGCCGCGACGGGCGTGAGGCCGGTCGAGGGCAAGAACGGACTGATTCCGTCCGGTTTCGCGCAGGACGAGCAGGGCGCGCAGAGCGCGGCGGCGAATTACGCGGTGGCTCTCGTCTCCGCCGAGATCCTCAAGCCCGACCGGCGACAGGAGATCGTGGGACAGATCTTCGTTCCGGCGAAGGTCCCGGAGCTGGAGGCAAGGTTCGACGAGGCCTACAACCAGGACTTCCTCGACAAGGTCGGGCTCGACAAGAACGGCAACGCCGCTCAGGGGATGACATACGTTTCGCGCACAGCGCCCGTCGGCACCAAAGTCACCAATTATACGGACAGCGCCGCGACCGTTGAGGTCTGGTGCACAGGCGTGTTCGGTACCGCAGGCGTCGGCTCGACCAACCCGGTGACCAACGACTGGTTCACCATGACACTCGAGGTCCAGTGGGCAGGTGGTGACTGGAAGGTCGAGAGCTTCTCCCAGAAGGAGGGACCGGCCCCCGTGAACGCTGACCGCGCAGCCTCCGACGCAGACGAGATCTCCAAGGCAGTCGAGGAGTACGGAGGGTTCACCTATGCCCGGTAGCCCACGCCGCGCGCTGAAACTCACTGCCGTCTTCGTGTTCGTACAGACAACGGCCGTGCTTTTTGCCGCCCGGGCGTTCGCCGCCCCGTCGCCGACGCCGACGCCGTCCGACAAGGACAACTGCGACCTCATCGTCGGTCCGGCCAAGGACTACTGCCAGAACGGCGAAAGCGGCGGCGAGCGCTCCGGTCTCCGCGCCCCCACCAGCCCCACCGAGTCCCTGGACCCCCTGTCCTCCCTCGCCAAGGGCTGCGCGGACGCCGCCGCCTGGATCGTCGGGAAACTCTCCGAGGCCGTGAAGTCGACCGCCAGCGTCGACTTCACCAACCCCAGGTTCCTCCAGCAGTACGCCATCGTCTTCGCCGCCTCGGCCATCCTCACCCTCGTCCTGTGGCTGCTCGCCGTCGCCAAGCGCGCCATCCGCGGCGTGCCGCTCGCGACCGCGCTGTCCGAGGCCATCGGGTTCCTCTGGCTCACCGTCCTCGCCTCCGCCTTCACGCCCCTGATCCTCTACGTCATCGTCACGGCCACCGACGGCGTCACCGAAGTCATCGCCGCCGGCACCGGCGGCCAGACCGACGTGTTCTTCGGGTCGTTCTCCGAGGCGCTCAAGAAGGGGGACGACATCGGGGGCGGGCCGATCATGCTGATCGTCGTGTCCCTCGTCACCATCCTCGCGGCCGGGATCCTCTTCCTGGAGCTGTTCATCCGGGCCCTGCTCCTCTACGTCGGCGCGCTCCTCGGCGTCGTCGTCTACGCGGGGCTCGTCGACAAGAACATGTGGGGGCACGTACGCCGCTGGGCCGGCATCATGATCGCCGTCATCATGGTCAAGCCCGTCATCGTGATCGTCCTCGGCCTCGCCGGGGCGCTCTCCTCCGACGACGGGCCGAACGCCTTCTCCGCCGTCGTGTCCGGTCTCGCCATCATCCTGCTGGCGATCTTCGCCTCCGGGATGATCTACCGCTTCGTCCCCGGCTTCGGCGACGAGATCGCCTCCGCCCGCTCCAACCGCAACAAGGCCACCGACGGCGCCCAGGCGGCCGCCGTCATCAGTTCCCCCGCCGCCCTCGTCTCCCAGGGCATCAAGACCCACAGCAGCCGTGGCGGCGGAGGCGGCGACCGGGGCGGCAACGGCTCGCCGCCCCGCCAGGCCAACCCCGTCAGCGGCGGCGTGGCGGCCCACAGCTCCCGCGGCTCCGGCGGCTCCGGCGGAGGCGGGACCGGCGGCGGAACCGCCGGAGGAAGCGGCGGCGCGGGAGGCGGCGGAGTTGTCCCCTCCGCCGCCCCCTCGGCCCGTAGCACCAGCACGCACACGAACCGCGGTACCGGCAACACGGGTACCGGCAACAACAGCACAGGAGGTGCAGGGCGTTGACGACGCAGTCCCAACCCATCACGCCCCGCCGTACGTATCTGATCGGCCGCGCCCGGCCGAACGCGATCGTCGGCAAGAACCGCGAGACCGGCGAGATCGTGCTGATCATCGCCGGCGCGTTCCTAGGCATGATGAGCGGACTGCTGGTCCCCGTCCTGTCCCTGCGGATCGTGCTGCTGATGGGCTTCCCGATGCTGGCCCTGATGGCGGTGTACGTCCCGTACAAGCACCGCACCTTCTACAAGTGGTTCGAGATCAACCGCAGTTACAAGCGCACCCTGCGCAACGGCACGACCTACCGCAGCGGCGCCATGGAAGCGGGCGTGCGCGGCGACGGCCGCGAGGTCGAGGTGGGCCCGCCGCCCGGCATCGGGCGCATCACCTGGCTCGCCGCCCCCTTCGGCCCCGACGAGATCGCCGTACTCCTGCACGCCGACCGCCGCACGGTGACAGCGGCCATCGAGATCGAAGGGCCGGGCGTCGGCCTGCGCGACAGCGAGGACCAGGAGGCGCTGGTCGACCGTTTCGGCACGCTGCTGAAACACGTCGCCAACGGCGACGGCTTCGTCACCCGCCTCCAGATGCTCGCCCGCACCCTCCCCGCCGACCCCGACGCCCACGCCAAGGACGTCACCCAGCGCGGCGACACGCACGCCCCCGGCTGGCTCAAGGACTCGTACGACCAGCTCCAGTCCATGGTGTCGACCTCCAGCGAGCAGCACCGCGCCTACCTCGTCGCCTGCATGCACTACTCCCGCGAGCTCGCCGCCGAGGCCCACGCCATGGCCCGCGCCGCCCGCCCCCACGGCGGCCGCAGGCTCGACCGCGACTCCGGGCTCGCCGTCGTCATGGCGCGCGAGCTGACCGACATCTGCGCGCGGCTCGCGGAGGCCGACATCCGCGTGCGCCAGCCCCTCGGGCAGGGACGCCTCGCCTCCCTCGTGCACTCGATGTACGACCCCGACCACCCCATCGACCACATCCAGGCCATGACCAAGCGCAACGCGTGGCCGGCCGAGCTGGACGCCATGGAGGCGACGTACCTCCAGGCCAAGACCCGCGAGTCGTCCACGCGCGCGCCCTGGTGCCACGCCACCGCCTGGGTGAAGGAGTGGCCGATGACGCCGGTCGGCGTCAACTTCCTGGCGCCGCTGCTCGTCCACACCCCCGACGTGATCCGTACGGTCGCGGTCACCATGGACCTCGAACCCACCGAGGTCGCCATCGAGCGGATGCTGACGGAGAAGACGAACGACGAGGCGGAGGCCAGCCGCCAGGCCAAGATGAACCGGACCGTCGACCCGCGCGACATCGCGGCACACGGCCGGCTCGACCAGCGGGGTGAAGATCTCGCGAGCGGTGCGGCCGGTGTCAACCTGGTCGGGTACATCACTGTGTCGTCGCGTTCTCCCGAGGCGCTGGCCCGCGACAAGCGGACCATCAGGGCCTCGGCCGGAAAGTCGTATCTCAAGCTGGAGTGGTGCGACCGCGAGCACCACCGGGCGTTCGTCAACACCTTGCCGTTCGCCACCGGTATCCGTCGTTAACCGAGAGGGCAGACCCGCCATGCGAGATCCGCTGTCCGCACTCACGGATGCCTTCACCAGCTTCCTCTTCGGGAAGGTGGAGACGACCAGACTCCCCGTCCGTACGTCGACGGGGCAGGCCCAGGCCGTCTACCTGCCGACCGCCGCGCCCGGCCTCGGCGACTCGGGCGTGATCATCGGCCGCGAGGTGTACAGCGGCAAGGGCTACATCTACGACCCCTTCCAGCTGTACGGACAGCAACTGCCCGCCCCGCACTGGCTGGTGCTCGGCGAGTCCGGCAACGGCAAGTCGGCACTGGAGAAGACGTACGTACTGCGCCAGCTGCGCTTCAAGGACCGGCAGGTCGTCGTCCTGGACGCGCAGGGCGAGGACGGGGTCGGCGAATGGAACCTGATCGCGCAGGAGCTGGGGATAACCCCCATCCGGCTCGACCCGGCGGCGGCCCTCAACGGCGGCATCCGCCTCAATCCCCTCGACCCGTCGATCACCACGACGGGGCAGCTCGCCCTGCTCCGTACGATCATCGAGGTCGCGATGGGGCACGGCCTCGACGAGCGGTCCGGCTTCGCGCTCAAGGTCGCGCACGCGTACGTGAACGAGACGATCGTCAACCGGCAGCCGGTCCTGACGGACATCGTCGAGCAACTGCGCCACCCCGAGCCGGAGTCGGCGGAGGCGATGAACGTCGACCTGGACGACGTACGGGCCTGGGGCCTGGACGTGGCCCTCGTCCTGGACCGCCTCGTCGACGGTGATCTGCGGGGCATGTTCGACGGCCCGACGACGGTCGGCATCGACCTCGACGCGCCGCTGATCGTCTTCGACCTGTCCCACATCGACCGCAACTCCATCGCGATGCCGATCCTGATGGCGATCGTGGGCGTGTGGCTGGAGCACACCTGGATCCGGCCGGACCGCAAGAAGCGCATCTTCCTGGTGGAGGAGGCGTGGCACATCATCAACTCCCCGTTCGTCGCGCAGCTCTTCCAGCGCCTGCTGAAGTTCGGCCGCCGGCTCGGCCTGTCGTTCGTGGCGGTGGTCCACCACCTGTCGGACGTGGTGGACGGCGCGGCGGCACGGGAGGCGGCGGCGATCCTGAAGATGGCGTCGACGCGGACGATCTACGCCCAGAAGGCGGACGAGGCGCGGGCCACGGGCCGGGTGCTCGGGCTGCCGCGCTGGGCGGTGGAGATCATCCCGACCCTCACGCCGGGCATCGCGGTATGGGACGTCAACGGCAACGTCCAGGTCGTCAAACACCTGATCACGGAGGCGGAACGGCCCCTGGTCTTCACGGACCGCGCGATGACGGAGACCTCGGCGGACATGCTCTCGGACGACATGCGAGCCGCGGAGTTGGAGGCGGAACAGCGGGCGGCCCTCATCGAGCAGCAGATGAGCGGGTCGTCCTCGGAATCGACGGTCGCCTGACATGAGACCCGACGACAGACAGCAGCAGGGCGGGCGCGGCATTCCCGACTCCCTGCTGGTCGGTCTGCTGGCCTTCCTGTTCGGCCTGACGGCCCTGGCATGGCTGGCGACGGGCCTGGCGGGCCTGTTCGCCCACGGCGCCTGGCCGGACGGCGTCACGTTCGCCCGTACGCCGCTGGCTCTGCGCCACCTGATGGGCGCCCCCCAGGACATCCCGGCGGCGTGGCCGGACACACCGCCGGGCCAGCTGTCCGGGTACGGCCTGTTCTGGGGACTGCTGATCAGTGAGCTGATGGTGCTGTGCGTGCTGACGGTCTTCGTGGTGGGCGTACTGGCCCGCCTGAAGGTGCAGCGCGAGACGGCAAGGGCAGCGGCGAGGGCGGCCAAGGCGGAAGCGGCAGAACGTCCGCGCGCCACGGTCCCGCCGCCCACGGGCGCGGGCCACGGGCCCGGGCCTGCATCGCCCGTAGGGCCGGCCGCGAGCGCCGGGGCGGGCGCGGGCCACGGCTCCGAGGTGCCGCCGCCCCACACGGGTGACCACACGGGTGCCCGGGCCGCCGCCCCGGCCGGTACCCCACTCGGCGCCACCGCCACCGCCACCGCCCCCGACGGCACCCGGCACGCGGCCCCGAGCCCCCCTCCCCCGCCCGGCGCCACCGCCCCCGCCTCCGGCCCCCTCGCCGCGCCGCAGCCGGCAGGCGGCTGGAGCAGTCCCGCCGTCCCGGCGCCCCGCGCCCCCCGCCTCCTCTACGGCAGCCCCGAGGTCAGGCGCCCCACCGCCGTACAGGCCGTCCTCGACGCCGAAGGCCCCGCGCTCGTCGTCACCTCCGACCCGACCGTGTGGGCCGAGACCAAGGACGCGCGCGCCAAGCTCGGCCCCGTCCTCGTGTACGACCCCGGGCACCTCTGCGACACCCCGGCCCGCCTCCACTGGTCCCCCACCGCCGGCTGCGACCGGGCCGACACCGCCGCCGCGCGCGCCGTGGCGCTGCTGGCGCCCGTACGGCCCCAGGCGCGGCTGGACGCGGCGGTGGCCGACACCGCCCAGACCCTGCTCAGCAGCTGGCTGCACGCCGCCGCCGTGGACGGCCGCCCCTTCCGCCAGGTGCACCGCTGGGCGCAGGGGCACAGTGCGCACGAGGCGGTACGTATCCTCCGTACCCACCCCAAGGCGTCGAGCGGCGCCGCGGGCCTCCTCGAATCCGCGCTCACCGCTTACCCGGAACGCCGTGAGATCGCACAGGAACTGACGGTCAGGGCGTTCGCGGCCCTCTCCTCGGTCCACATCCGCGAAGCCTGCACCCCGAACCGAACCGATTCGCTCAGCCTGGAATCATTTGCGGGCGAGGGAGGCACCCTTTACGTGGTGGGTGAAGCAATCGAGGACCCCAAGTCGCGTCCCGGAGCGATGCCTCTGCTCACCGCACTCGCGTCAAGCGTGGTCGAGCACGGCCGCCGCATGGCCGCACGGTCATCCACCGGCCGGCTCGACCCGCCCATGACGTTCGTCCTGGACGACGTCGCGGCCGTGGCTCCGCTTCCCCGGCTCCCCGAGCTGCTGTCGACCGGCCAGGACCAGGGCCTGTCGCCCCTGGTCCTGCTCCGCTCCCGGGAACAGGGCCGGGCCCGCTGGCCGGACCACACCCTCACCGCCGGCTAGAGCCCCCTGCCCCCGCCCGCCCCCTGCCCCCGCGGCCGCTCGGCCACCATCTCGTACTCCGTCTCCGACGGGTTCCCCGGCATCGCCACCGTCTCCCCGCTCCGCAGGAAGCCGGCCTTGGCGTAAAGCGCCTCCGCCCGCCCGTTGCGTTCGTGCACGTACAGCCTGGCCCGCTCGATCCGCGGATCCGTCAGCGCCCACGACCACTCCAGCGCCGCCCGGAAAAGCTCCTGCGCCACCCCGGTCCCCCGTGCCTCGGGCCGCACGAAGACACCCACGACATGCGTCTGGTCGGCCTCCGGCGCACCGCCGAACGTCCCCTCCGCCCCCGCCCGTTCGACGATCACGGTGACGGACCCCACCCACCGCCCGTCCGGCGCCTCCGCGACGAACTGCCGCGCCTCGGAACCGTCCCCCGTGACCCGGTCCGTACGCCCCTTCCAGAAGGAGTCGGGCTCACTCACGGCCTTCCCGTACGTCTCCAGAAAAGCGATGCCCGCCAGCGGGTCCTGGAGCGCGGCAAGCCGCAGCTCCTTCGCCTTGGCCCACTCATCGGCGCGTACGGGTCGAATCACACAGTCCATCCGGCGATACTCACCCGCCCCCGCCCCTGAGCCAAGCGATTTCGGCGTCGTACCCGGGTACTACTCCCCGTGCCCCGCCCCCGCCCACGGTCGGACGATGCGCCACCGCCCGCTCCGTAGCGTCGGGTTCATGACCAGGCCAAACGGAATCGAAGCAGTCGGACTCACCAAGCGGTACGGCGACAGGACCGTCGTCGACGACCTCACCTTCACCGTCCGCCCCGGCGCCGTCACCGGCTTCCTCGGCCCCAACGGAGCCGGCAAATCCACCACCCTGCGCATGCTCCTCGGTCTGGACGCACCGACCCGGGGCCACGCGACCGTCGGCGGCCGCGCCTACGCCGCGCACACCGCCCCGCTCCACGAGGTCGGCGCCCTGCTGGAGGCCCGCTCCGTCCACCCCGGCCGCACCGCCCACCACCACCTGATGGCGCTCGCCCACACCCACGGCATCCCGCGCAGCCGCGTCACCCACGTACTCGGCCTCGCCGGCCTCACCGACGTCGCGCACCGCAGGGTGAAGGGCTTCTCGCTCGGCATGGGCCAGCGCGTCGGCATCGCGGCGGCGCTGCTCGGCGACCCGGCCACGGTCGTCCTGGACGAACCGGTCAACGGACTCGACCCGGAAGGCGTGCTGTGGATCCGCACCCTCCTCAAGTCCCTGGCCGCGGAAGGCCGCACGGTCCTCGTCTCCTCCCACCTGATGAGCGAGATGGCCCTGACCGCCGACCACCTCGTCGTCATCGGCCGCGGCAGGCTGCTCGCCGACACCACGGTCGCCGACTTCGTACGGGACTCCGGGCAAGGCGTCGTCAAGGTCGTCACCCCCGAGGCCGGCCTCCTCTCCGAGCTCCTGACGGCTCCGGGCGTCGACATCACCTCCCCCGCCCCCGGCACGCTCGAAGTCCGCGGTACGGACGGCGAACACATCGGCCGCACCGCCGCCGCCCACTCCATCCCCCTCTTCGAACTCGCACCCCGCACCGCCTCGCTGGAGCAGGCCTTCATGGACCTGACACGCGACGCGGTCGAGTACCAGGCCACGCCCCTGGAAGGAGCCGCAGCATGAGCACGCCAGCCCACCGGGTGACCCCCGGCCGCGTCCTGCGCTCCGAGTGGCACAAACTGTGGACGCTGCGCTCCACCTGGATCACCCTGCTGACGGCGAGCGCGCTGACGCTCGGTATCGGCCTGCTGATGGGCGCGACCTACACGACGGGCGGCGGCGACGGAGACGTCGACACCGTCCTCCTGGTCCTGATCGGCATCCAGTTCGCGCAGATCGCGCTCGCCGTCCTCGGCATCCTCGTCACCGCGGGCGAGTACTCGACCGGCATGATCCGCGCCTCGCTGACCGCCGTACCGCGCCGGCTCCCCGTCCTGTGGTCCAAGGCCGCGGTCTTCGGCGCGGTCACCTTCACCCTCACGCTCGTCACCGCCTTCGTCACCTTCCTGACCGCGCAGCTCTTCCTCTCCGGCACCGACCAGGCGGCCTCGCTCGGCGACCCGGGCGTGGTGCGCGCCCTGACCGGCAGCGCGGCGGCCCTGACCCTGCTCGGTCTGATCGCCCTGGGCCTGGGCGCGCTGCTCCGCTCGGTGCCGGGCGCCGTCGGCGCCTTCGTCGGCGGCGTCATGATCCTCCCGGAAGTGCTCGCCATGCTGCCGTACGACATCGTCGGCGACGCCGTGGAGTACTTCCCGTCCAAGTCGGTGGAGGCCCTCGTCTCCGCCCAGACCGTGCCGGGCGCCGCCTCGCCCGGAGCGGCGCTGCTCGCCCTGGTCCTGTGGGCGGCGGCTTCCCTGGCGGCGGCGGGCCTGCTGCTCAGGCGCCGCGACGTATGAACCCCAACTCCCTTCCGCACAGCCTCTGTACGAGGATGGACAGGTGACGCGCGCCCCGAGAAGCGAAGCCGGCGCCCGGGACCAGGACTGGTCCACGGGCGCTCCGGCGCTCACCCGGCAGATCCAGCACCTCCTGCATCACGTACGCGCCTTCGACCGGCGCCGCCCACTGGTCTGGGACCTGCTGCTGACCGCCTTCTTCGTGACGGCCGCCCTGATCGACTACGGCGAGGGCGGCTGGCAGACCATCGCCCACAACGCGAACCTGCCCGACCGGCTGGTGCTCTCGATGAGCCTCGGCCTCTCGGTGCCCCTGCTGTGGCGCCGCCGCCACCCCCTGCCCGTCCTCACCGCCATGGCGCTGGTCGCCCTCGCCAACAGCCTCACCGGCGCCGTCCTGCAGGCGGCCCTCCTCCAGCTCTTCCCGGTCTTCCACATCGCGCTGCGCCTGCCGCTCAAGAGGCTCTGGTGGGCGGCGGCTCTGATGATGGGACCGTCCGTCGCGGGCGCCCTCCGCTTTCCGCCCGACGGCTGGAGCGAGCAAGTCGTACCGGCCGTCTGGGCTTTCGCCATGGTCACGCTCCTCGGTATCGCGGTCCGCACCCGCAGGGACTACACGGAGGCGCTGGTCGACCGCGCCCGCCGCCTGGAGACCGAACGCGACCAGCAGGCCCAGCTCGCCGCGGCCGCCGAACGCACCCGTATCGCCCGCGAGATGCACGACATCATCGGCCACAACCTCTCGGTCATCACGGGCCTCGCGGACGGCGGCAGGTACGCGGCGGCCAAATCCCCGGAGCGCGCCGCCCAGGCCCTCCAGGCCATCAGCACGACGAGCCGCACGGCCCTGGCGGAACTGCGCCGCGTCCTCGGCGTACTGCGCGAGGACGAACCGCCTTCGGCCGACCTCACTCCGCAGCCCACCCTCACCGACCTGGACCAGCTCATGGACGGCGTACGGGCCGCAGGTCTGCCCGTACGCATGACGGTGAGCCACCACCCCGGCTCCGTACCACCGGGCCCGGGCCAGCAGCTCACCGTCTACCGAGTCGTCCAGGAAGCCCTGACGAACACCCTCAAGCACGCGGGCCCCGGCGCCACCGCAGAAGTCGACGTCACGTACACCCCGCAGGCCGTCTCCGCCACCATCACCGACACCAGCAGCACAGCGCCCTCTCCCGCCCCCGAGGGCCGGGGCATCACGGGCATGCGCGAACGGACAGCCCTGTACGAAGGCACACTCGAAGCCGGCGCCAGGCCCTCCGGCGGCTGGCGCATCCACCTGCATCTCCCCCGGAACGAGGACCCCGAGCCGTGACGACCGTGCTCATCACCGACGACCAGCCCATGCAGCGCTTCGGCTTCCGCATGCTCCTCGAAAGCCAGGACGACATGACGGTCCTGGGCGAGGCGTCCAACGGTACGGAGGCCGTGCGTCTGGTCTCCCGGCTCCGCCCGGACGTCGTCCTGATGGACATCCGCATGCCCGGCCTCGACGGCATCGAGGCCACCCGCCGCATCGTCGCCGCGGGCGACCGTACGAAGGTCCTCATCATGACCACCTTCGACCTGGACGAGTACGCCTACGCCGGACTGCGCGCCGGGGCCTCCGGTTTCCTCATCAAGGACGCGTTCCCGGAAGAGCTCCTGTCCGGCATCCGCGCGGTGGCGACGGGCGACGCGGTGGTCGCCCCCAGCCTGACCCGCCGGCTTCTCGACGCGTACGCCCACCACCTGCCGAAGACAGAAGCCGACGGGGCGGCAGCACCGGACGCCCGCCTTACGTCCCTCACCGACCGGGAACTGG
The DNA here is from genome assembly GCF_053591575.1 of Streptomyces altiplanensis. NCBI lineage: Bacteria > Bacillati > Actinomycetota > Actinomycetes > Kitasatosporales > Streptomycetaceae > Streptomyces > Streptomyces altiplanensis. Next base: position 23,970 of record NZ_JBSFUB010000103.1, read on the forward strand.
AAATCCTCACCGTCATCGGCCAGGGCTGGACGAACACCGAAATCGCCGAACGCCTGCACCTCGCGGAATCGACGGTGAAGACCCACGTCTCCAGAATCCTCGCCAAAACGGGCGTCCGGGACCGGGTGCAGGCGGTCATCCTGGCATACGACACAAAGCTGGTACGGCCGGCCTGAGGAACCTGGACGGGAACGCAGAAAAGCCCCGCACCAGGAGGTGCGGGGCTTTCCCACAATAATTGTTCGGCGGTGTCCTACTCTCCCACAGGGTCCCCCCTGCAGTACCATCGGCGCTGAAAGGCTTAGCTTCCGGGTTCGG
>NZ_JBSFUB010000104.1:0-24187 GCF_053591575.1 Streptomyces altiplanensis
CGACACCTCGAAGCGTGAAGAACGGCCGCCCTGCTGTCCCGGGAACGAACCAAGACCAGCGGGTCAGGTGAACGGCCGAGGTTAAACACCAAGCTTAGGAAAGCAGACCTCAGAATCGGTAGCTGGAGCCAGCCGAACGACACGTCGCGCCGTGGCTGGCTCCAGCGTGCTGAAGGATATTCCCTCGGGACTACTTGAGGTAGCCGCCCTTGAAGCCGGCCTGGTCGGCCCAGACCCGCTGGCGTGCGTCCCAGTCGAAACCGGCCCACTCGCCCTGCCAGACCGTCTCGGCGTGGGCGTTGTTGGCCGGGTTCGCGGAAATCCACTTGGAAACGACGCCGTGGGAGAATTTGGAGAACGGAACGAAGTTCCTGTTCGAGGCGAATCCGCTGTAGACCTTGGTCACCTTCGAGGAGGTGTGCCGGTAGTTGACACCGACCGACACCCTGGTGACCTTGATTCCGAAGATCCTGTCGTAAACGGAGTAGGTGACGGTCCTGTCTCGGTAGGTTACCGAGGGGTCGGAGAGGTCGTCGTCGGGGTCGGGGGCAGCGATGTTGTCCTTGACAGAGACTTCGGCTGTCAGGACGACGTCTCCGCCTTCGTGTTCCTTCGTCAGCTCGGTGGCGTAGTTTTCCTCGTCGATGACGTCGCCGGCTGTGTCGGAGATGAAGTCGCCGAGCTCCTGGCCGCGCTGGGGGTCGTTCAGGAGGTTCATGAAGCTCTCCTGGTCGCCGCTGGGAAGCGCCTGGAACTGGTCCAGCGTTTCGCTGGCGCCGTCAACTCCGAACTCGACCTGGTTGTTGAGGTACTCCTCGTAGGCGGCGGGAGTGGTGATGCCTGTAGCCGATGCGGTGACGGGGAATGCCACTATCGTCATCGCGGCAGCCGCGGCTGTGGTCAGCCCGATAATGCCCGTGCGCTTGATCTTTGCAGTCTTCGACATTCTTTTACAGCCTTCGCTATTAGGTTCGACATCGCAAGATAATCGACAGAGAAAAGTTTTCACAAAACAACCCTGCCGGGATTCCCTTACGTCTTTTTGCGCCACTGCCCGACTTTGAGGCGTTCAGCTCGAAAGGATTCTTGCACAGCAGTTGATCACGCGCGAGCAAGAACTCCGCATTCTGAGCTTTTATTGAGCATCGGAGAAGACTTGGTGCGCATTTAGGCACCCTCGAGCACGTGCGCAGCCACGCCTGGTCGGGCCGCTGTGCTCCTGGGGCAACCTTTCGCGGCTTGCTTTCTTCTGTGGGGGTGTGGGCACCCGGACGGCCGGGCGCCCACACGAAATCCCGAGAAGGAAGTCCTCTCGTACGGTGCGGTCGTGAATGTGGGCTCCGGCTAGAAGGCCAGCGACCATTCGTTGAGGCTGCCGGAGGCGCCCGCCGAAACGTCCTCGACGCGGAGCTTCCATGTACCTGATGCCGGGACTGTTCCGGCGTCAACGGTGTAGGTGTGCCGGAGGTCTCCGCCGGACTCCAGCGCGGAGTCGTCCTTCACCAGGTGCGAAGCACCGTTGGGGTCGATGAGGTGGATCTCCACGTCGCCGAGCCATTCATGCGTGGCGTCGATGTAGACCTTGAGCGCCTTCGGTGCGTTGCCCTTGATTTCCTTGACGGCTATGGGGGACGCCAGGCCGCCAGGGTCGGGGAGGGCGAGGTTGGTCTGGTTCTCCAGGACGGGGAACGTCAGCGACCATCCGTTCAGCGTGCCGCTCGCCCCCTGGGAGGTGTCCTGCACTTCCAGCCTCCACGTGCCAGCGGCCGGGGAGGTGCTGGCGTCAACGGTGAACGTCACCGGAGCGTCGTCGGTCGAGGAGGTGGACTTGAGCAGGTATGCCTTACCCTGCGGGTCGATGAGGCTGATCTTCAGGTCTCCGGCCCACTCGTGAGTGATGTCTGTGTGGACCTGCAGGGCGGCGGGGGCGTTGCCGGAGAAGCCGCTGACCGTGATGTCGGAGTTGAGCTTCCCTGGATCGGGGATGGCTGCTGCGCCCCTCTTCTCGAAGGAGGGGAAGGCCAGGGACCAGCCGGCAAGGATGCCGACTCCTCCCTCGGACTTGTCCTCGACCCGGAGTTTCCAGGTGCCGTCTGCGGTGGACGTGCTCGCGTCCACCGTGTAGTTGCTGTCGATCGTGCCGCCGTTCTGGGTCCAGTCCGTCGCCTTGAGGGGGTAGGACTTGCCGACGGGGTCGATCAGGTCGATCTCTACTTCTCCTCGCCAGTCGTGCGTGGCGTCGATGTGCACCTGCAGTGCCTTCGGTGCCTTGCCGGGGATACCTGACACGGTGATCGGCGAGGTGATGGCGGCCAGGTCGAGAATCGCCATGTCCGCATCGTTGATGACGGTGGTGGGGCGAGGCTTGACGTCGGGGGTGGGGGGCGGCGTGGGGTCTGCCCCGCCGATCGCCTTGCCGATGTCGATGCGTGGGACGCTGATGCCGGTGTCGGTGTCGGTGACCGTCGTCCCGGTGCTCTTCAGCAGGGTCTCGAGTTCGGTGATGCTCTTGGCTGGGTACTTCTGGCGCAGTACGGCGAATGCTCCGGCTACGTGCGGTGCGGCCATGGACGTGCCGTCCATGGAGTCGTAACTGCCGCCGGGGACCGAGGAGATGATCCCGTTGCCGGGGGCGAAGAAGTCCAGGAGTGCTCCGCGGTTGGAGAAGGAGGACGCTTCGTCGTCGTCGTTGCTGGAGCCGACGGCGATGGCGGAGGAGACGCAGGCGGGGCTGTTGACCGAGCCGCTGAGGCCATTGTTTCCGGAAGCGGTGATCGTGGCGACACCCGCGCTGAGCAGCCGGTCGATCACCGGCTTGCGGGCGTCCTTCGCACATGTGGCGGAGTGCACGCCGCCGCCGAGACTGAGGTTGGCGGCCACGACCGGGGTTCCGGTCTGCTGGAGCTGCCAGACCTTCTCCAGCCCTGCGATCTGCGAACTGGCGAAGCTCTTGATGCACGGGAGGGCCGCCGCGCCGCAGTACTGCTCAGAGTTGAACTTGCTGAAGACCTGGATGGCGACGATGCCCGCCCCGGGAGCAACGCCCGATACGGGCGCGCCGGTGATGCCGGTGCCATTGCCCGCGGCGATACCGGCCACGTGCGTGCCGTGGTCGCACTGGGCGATCGTCGCGCACGGTCCGGTCTCTACGTCGGCGGAGCCGGCCCCTTCCTGCTGAGCGTTACCGTTGGGGCAGAGGCTGGAAGAACCGTAAGCGGGGTCGTTCGACGAGAAGCATGCTTCGGCGACGACCCGGTTCTTCAGGAAGGGGTGCTTGGAGGCGATGCCCGTGTCCAGGACGGCGATGACACTGCCCTTGCCCGTCATGCCCGACTTGATGGCCTTGTCGCCCCCGATCAGGGGAACGCTTTCGTCGAGGGAAGGGGCGACGGGGACGTCCTCCGTGACGCTGACGACCCCCGGCTGCGCCGCCAGCTCTTCCAGACCCCCGGCGTCCACCTTGAGGGTGACCACGGGAAGCACGTCGAATGCCTGAACCGTCTCGCCGACGGCTGCCGCGTCGGCTACGTCGGCCCGCTTTTCGGTGACGACGTTGACACGGATCTTTCCGCCGGCGGCTGCCGCATCGTACAAAGGCGGATCAACCGGGTCGCCATCGCCACTGACGGTGGCAGCAGTGCTCGACGTCGGGCTGGCGTGCGCCGGCAGTCCACCGAGGGTGACAGCCATCATCGCGATGGCGGCCACCGTCCATATAGGTCTCTTCATATCGCTCTCGGTAAATAGCGGGCGCGTAACGTCCCCGCAGGCATGGATGGAGAGGTGGTCTCCAGACCGAGCAGAGGACTGAGAGAATGCGCATTTCTCGCCCACTGCTCGTGCAAAGAACAGACTTCGCCGAAGTATCGGGTCGCGCTGAAGCCGCGTATCCGGCAAGCGGAAATGCGAGTTGGGCCCACAACGTTCGTTGTGTGATGGCCTCCAAGCCTCATGCCGCCAAGGATCCGCAGCACGGGGCAGGGCGCGTGACAGGTAATGCAGTTCTGTGCATAGGCCCCCCTGGCACAGAACGACTAGCTTGATCGTTGCGGACATTAAGTCGCTGACGCTTCTCGCCGCAAGCCCTTAGCAGCAGCATGCGGAACGCTCTCCTGCGTTGCAGTAGCGACAGCCATACCCCTGGCCAGTGGCCTTGGCAGAGAACATCCGAGAACTCCTCGCAGGGCGAACTAGCCATACAGGAAAGGGCTGGTGACCGTCATGTCATCTCTCGCTCCTACCCTGACAGCCAGCTCGTCCCTCACTGCGCACATGCAAAGTAGCGACTCAATTACCTGGCGTGATGTGATACAGGACACGGTCGCGTAGCTCTCGGGCATCGAGCAGGCATGCACCTTCAGCAAGTGCAAGAAGAGTGTGGGCTTGATCCGCTTTGACAGACGTTCGAGATCAGGGGTTCAGCCCCGGGAGGATGCCCATCATGGAGAGCATGGGGAAGAAGAAGCCTCGCCGCCCTCGCCGTTCGTTCATGCCGGAGTTCAAGGCCGAGCTCGTCGGGCTGTGCCGACGAGGCGACCGCTCGGTCGGGCAAGTCGCCAAGGACTTCGAACTGACCGAGACCGCGGTGCGGGATTGGGTCAAGCAGACCGAGGTCGACACGGGCGAGCGCAATGGACTGACCAGCGGCGAGCGCGCGGAACTGGCCGCGTTGCGCCGGGAGAACCGCCGGCTGCGCGAGGATGTCGACGTCCTCAAGCGGGCCACGGCTTTCTTCGCGAAGGAGACCCGGTGACGGTGCACCCGTTCATCGAGGCGGAGAAGCAGGTGTCGGCGTACGCATGAACGTGGCTGGCAAGATTTTCGTAGGCGGAGATCATCTCGGTGCCACGGTCGGCCGGTCCGTATAGCGTCGGCGAAGGTGGGCGATCAGGACGACGCGTTGGCGGAGAAGAGAGACGCCGGCACGTCCGGCCATGATCCGTTTCTGCAACTTGACGTCGGTGATGCGGCCTTCGTTGACTCCGGAGTTGTAAGACGGTGTCCTACATGGTGAGGTTGAGGAAGCGTTTGTAGCAGCAGAGAGCGGCTGCCAACCCGAGGAAGGCCAGGTAGTTGCCGGGGTGCCGCTCGTAGCGGTGGTTGAGCCGGCGGTAGCCGGACAGCCAGGACATGGTGCGTTCGATGACCCACCTGCGCCGGCCAAGCCGTTCGCTGGAGTCGATGCCCTTGCGGGCGATGCGGACGCCGATGTGTTTGCCCCACAGCCATCGCCGCAGGTGGGGAACGTCGTAGGCCTTGTCGGCGTGGAGGCATTGGGGCTTGGAAGTGCTCGCGTGGGATTCGTGTCCCATGTGGAAATGGGACAGCATCGGCTTCAGGGCGAGACTGTCGTGGGTGTCGGCCGCGGAGAGTCCAACCCGTAGGGGCAGTCCGTTCGCATCGGACAGGACGTGCATCTTGGAACCGGGCTTACCCCGGTCCACGGGACTCGGACCTGCAAGTTCGCCCCGTTACCTTCTTCGTGGCCTCGCAATGAGGCTCCCGGCCTTCGGCCCGGTATGACTTGAGCCCCCAGTCGAGATGATCGAAAAGGTGGTGTCGCCGGTGCCGGAGGCATTGGCAGACCGCTGATTAGAGGCACGAGCGCCCCTCGGGCAGTCTCTTCGTAACGTGGATGCCGGCACGCTGATGCCGCAGGTGAGGCCGGGGAGAACACGAGCACGGGAGCGAAGGGCATGTCGGACGAGACTGGCATCGACGTCTATCTGGGCCTGGACGTCGGGAAGGGTGATCACCACGCCACCGCCGTGAACCGGGCGGGGAAGAAGGTGTTCGACAAGCCGCTGCCCAACAGCGAACCGAAGCTGCGGGAGCTGTTCGACAAGCTCCACGCCAAGCATGGAACGGTACTGGTGGTCGTTGACCAGCCGGCCTCGATCGGCGCCCTGCCGCTGGCGGTCGCCCGGGACGCGGGATGCCAGGTCGCCTACCTGCCCGGACTCACGATGCGGCGGATCGCCGATCTCTACCCCGGAGAAGCCAAGACCGACGCCCGCGACGCGTTCGTCATTGCAGACGCCGCCCGAGCAATGCCCCACACCCTGAGGACGATCGATCCCTCGGACGAGACCGTTGCCGAGCTCGCAATGATTGCCGGGTTCGACGACGATCTCGCGGGTGAGTCCACCCGGATCACCAACCGGCTACGCGGCCTGCTTACCCAGATCCACCCTTCCCTGGAACGGGTCTTGGGACCGCGCATCCAGCACCCGGCCGTGCTCAAACTGCTGGACCAGTTCGGTTCCCCGGCTCAGATCCACAAAGCCGGACGCCGTCGCCTCGTGACCTTGATACGTCCCAAAGCGCCGCGGATGGCCGAGCGGCTGGTCGAAGACATTTTCACCGCACTCGACGAACAGACCGTCGTCGTCCCGGGCACGGAGGCTGCCGCGCTGATCGTCCCCAGCCTCGCCAGCTCGCTCCAGTCCCTTCTTGACCAGCGAAAACTCCTCGCCGCGCGGATCGAGGAACTCCTGGAGGCCCACCCTTCCAAGGTCCTGACCTCGATGCCTGGTGTCGACGTCAGGACCGCCGCCGTCCTGCTGGTCACCGTCGGCGACGGCACCGGCTTCCCCAGCGCCGCCCACCTCGCCTCCTACGCCGGCCTCGCCCCCACCACGAAATCGTCCGGCACATCGATCCACGGCGAACACGCTCCCCGAGGCGGAAACCGGCAGCTCAAACGCGCCATGTCCCTCTCCGCCTTCGCCTGCATGAACGCCGACGCTGCCTCCCGCACCTACTACGACAAGCAACGCGCCCGCGGCAAAACCCACACCCAGGCTCTCCTCCGCCTCGCCCGCCAACGCATCAGCGTCCTGTTCGCCATGCTCAGGGACGGAACCTTCTACGAACCCCGCCTCCCCCAAGCGACGGCTGCATGAACCAGCCCACAGGCAGGTCGATTCAGGTCAACGCGTTGTGCCGTCTGTCCACGCCGAGATATCCGCGGCAGCCCGCCGGACAGCTTCTTCCTGGTCCCGGGCGAGCTTCGCGCAGGCTGCTGCGACGTCCGGCACACCGTCCGGTCCCGCGAGCGCGTCATGCACCCCGGTTTGCAGCCAGTCAGCCTGGTTGCCGTCAGCCTCGGCAACCGCGAGAGCAATGAGCCTTACGGCGGCCACCGTTCCCACGCGGGCCAGGGCCTCTGCCGTCTGCCGGGTCACCGCCGTGTCCTCGACGTCCAGCAGCAGCCCCACCAGCGCCTCCGCAGCTTCAGGAACATCAGCGAAGGAAGCAAGGTCGCGTCCGGCCCGGACACGTTGCGTTCACGAAGGAGACGACGCCTCAGCCAAGGCCGCCTCCAACCCACTCATCATCTCTGGCACGACCAGACAGTCTCATGCCCCACGAAGAAGATCGAACCCCCGGCCGAAGCTGCCCAGAAGCTTGACGAAGAACATAGAGGCACCCCTCCCAGCCTCCTTCAGATGCCGGTGCAGCGCCGCCACGTTCTCGCCCGCCTGCGCCAGCACCCCCACCTCTGCTCGGACGACTCCAGCCGGGTCCGCGGCCTGCGCTCCACACGGTCCTCTGTCCGCGCCGCCTGAAGCCAGCGCCACGCCGTGCGCACATTCACCCCGCCGGCCTGGGCGCCCGCACGCACATGGGCCGTGGTCAACGCCCGGACAGTGTCGAGCTCCATCAGCCGCTCCATCAGCGCCGGTCTGGGCGCCCTCAGCCCCGCCGTGACCTCGTCCCCCGCCCCACACCCTTCCGCCCCACAAAACCGACACCGACCACCCTGGCGCCGCGCAGCCCTTGGAAGGATCAGAAGTGCCGTTCCCATGACGGTGGAGCGGAGCAGGGTGTACCGCCCCATGACAGCCACGCCCGCCCCAGGTACCACCCGGTGTCAGTGACCTGACTCCCCAGGCACATCAACACCCGCATAAACCCACCCAATTGATATGCCGTCAGCGACACCCCTCCCACTGCCACCAAACCGGCACATCGCACCCAGCTCCGCAGCATGTGACCAGCTGCTCCCATGAGTCGCGACCACGACCGGCGCGGCCCGCCGGGCTGGAGGGCCGATGTCGGGTACGTCACTGACCCGATTCCTGACCAGCACAGGTCACAACCCGGCGAGCAAGCCTGCCCGGCCCTGGGCAAGCCCTTCTCGAAGGAGGGCTTGCCCAGCGGAGCACGGAGGTCACCGGACCACGATCGGGACGATGACGGCCGCGATGACGGTCATGCCTCCGAGCCCGACGAGCATCGGGGTTGCCGCCTTCGGGTAGCGGTGCGCGAGGTCGACGAGCAGGACCACGACCAGGACGACGACGAGGACCAGGAGCACGGCCGCGCAGTACAACGCCACCTCCGACCGGCCCGTGACCCGCGGCAACCTGGAACCGGGCGACCTGGTGTTCTGGGCCGACCGCTCCGGATTCATCTACCACGTCGGCCTCTACGCCGGAGAAGGCCGTGTCCTGCATGCGCCCCGGACAGGCCGCGACGTCACCGTGGAGCCGCTCGACACGGCCATGCCGCGCGCCGACTACCACGGTGCGTCCCGGGCGTAGACGGGCCGCAGGCTCCGAAAAGATGCCTTCAGTCCAAGGAACTTGCCTCAATTTGCCAACCTGGTCCGGAGTCTCCTCCTGTGCGGTCAAATGCACTCTAAGCAGCAACCTTCCACCGCGGGGGCGCTGCCTGGGACAGGAACTTGCAGGGCCCCGGCCGACCGCAGGCCGTGAGAATCTGGAGTCATGAGAGCGAACCGGGGCCCTCTGGGCGATGAGCGGCGCGACCGCGGCTTCGAGCTGCCGCCTACCCGCGGCGTCCTGATCACCGGCGGCCTGGTGCGCGTGTCGGGCGCGGCCGCCGCGGGCTGCGGGGCGCTGTTCGGTCTGCTTCCCGTCCTCGCACTCATCGGCAGATTCGGCTTTCCCGAGGACCCACCGGCCTTCGTGCCGGTGTTCGGCGGCCCCCTCATCGCTGCGAGTCTTGGTATCGCCGTCTTCCTGATCGTGCTCGGCTACGGCCTGACATTCCAGCAGCTGGCGCTCGCGGACATGTATGCAGCGGCCGAGGGCTCCCCCTCGCTGGGGAACGCGGTCGAGGTGCGTGGCCCCGTCAGCCGCACGCCGTTCTTCCCGGCGGTCGTAACCAGCGTCGTCATCGGTTCCCTTCTCCTTGCAACGGCCGGCGTCTTGCTCGCCGCGTCCGCCTGGCCGGCGATCGCGATGACTCTGCTCGTCCTGGGCGTGCTCTGTGTCCCACTCGTCCTCGCTCTGATCGCCGCCGACCGAAGGTGGCGCCGCACGGCGGGCGAGCGCCTTCCCGCACAGGCCCTGGGCGAACAGGGCCACGCGCGGCTCCTCCTCGGCGATGCGGACACGAAGCTGCGGCAGCAGGTCAAGGCCCGAGACCGCGCCGAGGCCACCGGCCTCGACCGCGCGAGCATCCCTGTGCTCGCGACCCTCGTCATCGCCGTGCTCGCCGTGATGAGCCCCTCGCTCTCGCCCACGACTCCCATCTGGAAGCAGGTCCAGCTGGGCGGCGCCGGACTCGGCCTCCTGTGCCTGCTCCTCGTCCCCTGCATCGCGGTGCTCCGGGTCCGGCGACTGCGACGCACCCTCGTGCGGATACGCCGCGGCGGAACGGATGTGACCGCCATCGACCGCGCGCACGCGATCACCGCGACGGCGACTCAGGCGTCCGAGGTGCACGCGGCCACGACGGTCTGGGCGCTGCTGGGCGCAGGAGCACTCGGCACTCTGATCCCCCGGACCACTGATATCGCGCCTGTAGTGATCGTCGCGGGCATCTGGACGTTCGGCTTGACCGCGCTCGTCGCGCTGTCGATGCGCTCGGACGCGGCCGCCCCGAAGCTCCGGGAGGAATTCGGCTACCGGCTCCCGACCCAGACCTCCGGAAACGACAACACCTGGCACTGAGCAGGTCCGGTAGTTCCCCGCATCCATAGCAAGAAAGGCATCTGCTGGGGCTGACGTCCCAGAACACCGCAGCCTGACCAACGGCGGGCCGCAGCCCCGGAGCACCGAAGTGGCCGGTTCAGGAGAAGGACGGCGCAAGAGAAGGATGACTCAGGAGGCGGACGGGTCGATCTCCCCCGCGAAGACGATGACCTGGTCGATGAGGCTCCGCCGCAGATGGACGACGTCCGTTCCCGCCAGGCGGGGGCCTCCATCCGGCGTCGTGAAGACCCACTGATACCGGACCCACTCGTCCGGCATGTCCACCGCCGAACTGAGAACCCTCGAACCTGAGACAGCATCACCCTCCATGAGATAAAGCCCCACGACAGCGATCCCGCCCATCAACCTCTCGCCTCATGACAGCGACCCACCCGTCCACAAACACCCATTGACCAGCGCCAAAGCACCAGCCCCTGAACCAGCACGACCGACTCTCACCGCCACCGACACCAAACCGAGAGATCGCAGCCGCGCCGCACAGGTGCGAGCCCTCTCGTTGTGCGGCTGTCAGCGTGGGCCTGCTCCGCTTCATCCGAGGGATCGCCGTCGAGTTCTGGGCTCGGCTGGGCTTCCCTTACCCCTTCGACGCTAGATCAGCCCTCCGCACCCGCTACGCCTTCCGTGCGGACGTCCAGCCTTGGCAGCGGAGGCTTTCGAAGCCGTCCAGGAGGAGGTCGAGGGCGAATTCGAACTCGAACTGGTCATCGCAGCCGCCACCGACCGGGGAGCCCCCGTCGTGTGCGGCCGTCGCGGCCAGCTCCGCGATGTGCGGGTAGCGCGCCGCCAGCTCGGGGCCCGGCGGGCCGGAGGGGCCCGGGGTGTCGAACAGTTCCTGGCTGAAGCCGAGCAGGCGGCTGCCCATCGCGTGCATGACGTGGTGCGTAAGGTCGGCGGAGAGGCCGCCGTCCCGGAAGCTCCCGGCCATGGAGTCCAGATACGCCAGCACGGCCGGGGTGGGGCCGGTCCGCGACTCGATGACCCGGGCCGCCCAGGGGTGGCGCAGCAGGACCCGCCGGGCCGAGAGGATCCGCCCGCGGACCGCGCTCTGCCAGTCGGGGCCCGCAGCCGGCGGGTCGATCTCGCCGACCACTGTGTCGACCATGCCGTCGAGCAGCTCCTCCTTGTTGGCCACGTGCTTGTAGAGGGCCATCGGTACGACGTCCAGCTCCTGCGCGAGCCTGCGCATGCTGAGCGCGTCGATGCCGGTGGCGTCGGCGAGCGCGACGGCGGCGCGCAGGACGCGGTCCTTGTTTAGGGGGGTCCGATGCGTGTGTGTGGCTTTCTGTCGGGTCATTCCGGTCGGCCCCTTCCCTCCTCGACAACGCCCTCTCCTTGACGAGTGTACGCCGTACACCTATGCTCCGCCAGGTGTACGGCGTACACCACCACCGAGCGAGAGGTACCGAGAAGATGAGTCCGGATCGAAGAACCGCGGTGGCCACCGGGTCGCTGTTCCTGCTGACCGAGGCCGCCGCGATAGCCGGGGCCGTTCTGTACCGCCCCCTGCTCGGAGCGGCGGACGGCCGGCTCGCGCAGGGCGCCGACATGCGGGCGCTGCTCGGGGTGCTCTGCGAGGTGGTGCTGGTGGTGGCAGTGGCCGGTACCGGGGCGGCACTGTTCCCCGTCCTGCGGCGCCACGGCGAGGGGCTCGCGCTCGGGTACGCCTTCGGGCGGCTGCTGGAGGCGGCCGTCATCACCCTCGGGATCGTCGCCGTCCTGGCGCTCGTCACCCTGCGGCGGGACACGGAGGCGACGGCAGGCGCCGACGTCGCGCTGGTGGCCGTGCACGACTGGACGTTCCTGCTCGGACCCAACATCGCCCTCGGCCTGAACAGCGTCCTGCTTGCCTACCTTGCGTACCGCACACGGCTCGTGCCGCGCTTCATCGCCGTGCTGGGCCTGGTTGGCGGGCCGCTGATCTGCGCCTCGGCCGTCGCCGTGATGTTCGGGACCTACTCGCAGCTCTCCGTGGCGGGGGCGGCCGCCGCACTCCCGGTGTTCGCGTGGGAGCTGGGGCTGGCCGGGTGGCTGATCGCCAAGGGGTTCGGGCCCGGCTCAGGCGCCGCGTCCCGGGCAGACGGAGAGGTGGCTGATCCGGCAGGTGTCCGTCGGTGAGGTCGGCCCGAGCTTGACGACAGAGCCGTCCGGGGGACGCGCCAGCCCTGCCCGGGCAGGGGAACGTCATGATCTGCGAGAAGCAACGACCGACACGCGCTCGAACGGCATCAGCGGCCGCTGACGGTGGTCAGCACCGGAGGCATGACGGACAAGCTGGATGAGGAGCACCAACTCGGACGCGAAAGCACCGCATCCGCTCATCGCCACCTCCGGCAGGCGCTTGCCGCAGGCGCCTGCCCTCCCGCGCCCCGTCCTTGCCTGGAGTGCGCGTCCCGCAAGGGTCAGGTGGCAGTCCAGTCGCGCAGTTGCCGGGCGATCCGGGCGACGCCGAGGGCTCCGCAGGCCGCGTCGCGTACCAGCGCGACGGCGGCCTTGGGCGGGTAGTCCAGGGCATGCGCATTGAGGGCCAGGTAGGCCTCGGTCGCGTGCGGCAGGATAGATGACCAACGAGGCCCCCGAGCAGCGTGGTTGAGACGTCAGACATCTCCATCAACAGCTCGGGGGCCTCGTTTGTTGCGCGTCGTGGACCGTCACCTGATCGGTGGCCAACTCGAAGAGGCTCAGTGAACGTCTTCGTCCAGCCGCCGAAGGACTCGTTGGAGGCGATGGCGACGCTGTTCTTCTCCTTGCGTTCGGTCAAAACCTGGAAGAGGAGTCCGGCCCCGTGGCGGTCGAGTTCCATGTAGTCATCAGGTCTGTCCTCACTGCACGCTGCTGAGCACAACCACGGCCGTGCGCTCAGATCACCAGCGGTGCCTCCGACCAGCGGCGGACCCGGTACGGTGCCCACCACAGATGGTCGCCGAAGCGCAGGACGAGGTGCTCGGAGACGAGGTCGTCCAGGACGGGCCCCGGGATCGCGTCGGCGGGCGCGCCGTCGGCGAGGGCCGCCACGGCCTCGTGGTACTCCGGTTCGTCGATGGTGAAGCGGCGCAGCTCGCCGTAGCGCCGGTCGCGGACCTGGATGAAGCCGGGGCCGTACCGGAAGATGCATTTGCAAATGTAGTACGTGGTGCGCCAGGCGAGCGCCGTCGCGACCGGGTCCGCGGTGCCGAGGACGGCGGTCGGCGGGTGGAGGTGGCAGAAGTGGCGCCAGGCGTCGGGGTCCGGGCCGGTGCGAAGCTGCCAGTCGACCGAGACGGCCAGGCTGGTCAGGTCGCCCACGAAGCTCAGCGCTCTGACCGTCCAGGCCGCGTCGGCGGCATCCGTCAGGTCCACGGGGCGGGGCAGGGTGACGTGCCGGGCCCCGGCGGCGAACAGCCGCCGGGCGGCCTCGCCGCCGGACATGTCGATCTCGTAGCGGCCCAGGGACATGGCGGGCAGGGGGCCCACCTCGGGGTCGTAGTCCCGTGAGGCGGTCACGGTGAAGGGGGCGGTGGCGGTGAGAGCAGGAGTCATCGTCGTCCCTCGGTCGGGCGGTGGCGCGGTCGTCAGGCGGTCGTCGGGGCGAGTTCGGCCTCGCGGGCGGCGGTGTGCCGCATGTGGTCGATCCGCAGAAACTCCTCGTTCAGGGCGGGCGGCGCGATCTGCACGAACTGCCCGCTGTCCTCGAACACGACGCCCAGCTCCCGCCACCGCTTCAGGACCCGGAGCAGGTCGGCCTCGCCGACGGGGTGGTCCGCGTCCAGCTTGCGCGCGGCCGCTTTCACCGTGTGCGGCTGGTCGAGCAGCCGGAACAAGGCCAGTTCGCGCGGGTCGGTCAGTTCCAGGCGGGTCCAGTCGAAGGCCCGGCGCCTGCTGACCAGGACGATCCGATCCTCCAGGTCGCAGTGGGTGAGGCGGCTGCCGGCGTAGTTCCGCTTCCAGCGCGCGATGCCCGCGTCGAGCCGTTCGACGACGTCCTCGCCGATCCCCCGGGGCGGTACGTCGAAGACGTACGCCAGGTCGAACATCTCCTCGTCGGGGAGGTCGTAGGTGAGCCGGTACGGTTCGGCGGGGCGCAGCTCGGAGAAGCCGAGCCCGGGGTTGTCGAAGTACGGGCTGAACCGCTCGATCGCGATCCGGGAGGACGGGCCGACGGGCGGGTTCAGGTGTTCCAGCGCGGCCAGTTGGTCCACCACATCGTCGTAGTCCTCGGCGTCCTCGCCCGGGAAGCCGTGCAGGTAGTTCCAGGCGACCGAGAGGCCCACGGTGGCGGCGTCACGGAGCATCCGCACGTTCTGGCCGCCGGTCACGCCCTTGTCCATCAGGGTCAGCACCCGGCTGTTGAGACTCTCGATGCCGGGCTGGACGAAGATCAGGCCCGCGTCCGCCAGGGTCTGGAGCTGTCCGCGCCGCATGTTGGACTTGATCTCGATGTGCATGCGCAGGTCGTAGCCGCTGTCGATGATGCGGGGCAGCACCGACTTCACGTACCCCATGTCCAGGATGTTGTCCACGACGTACATGTCCAGGACCCGGTGCCTGCGCGCCAGGTCCATGATCTCGTCGTAGAACACGTCGGGGCTCTTGCTGCGGAACTCCATGAACGAGCCGTTCAGCCCGCAGAAGGTGCAGTGGTGCTTCTCGCCCCACCAGCAGCCGCGCGCCCCCTCGACGACCAGTTTGGGCTCGACCCAGTTCCGGGCGTGGGACGAGGCGAGCCGCTCGAAGTACCCCGAGTAGTCCGGCGGCAGGATCGCGGCGGGCGGCAGCGGCTTGGTGCTCATGGCGTTCACCACGGAGGTGCCGTCCGTGTCGTGCCAGCACAGCCCGGGGACCTCGGACAGGGGCTCGCCCGCGTCCAGGGCCCTGATCAGCGCGGGGAACGACACCTCGCCCTCGCCGCGCAGCACGTGGTCCACGAAGGGGAAGTTGCGGTGGACGGCCTCGCCCTGCTTGCCGTCGCAGTTGGCGCCGCCCATGGCCGTCACGATGTGCGGGGCGAGCCGCTTGACGTATTTGGCGGCGGCCAGGGCGGCGGTGTTCTGCTGGAACGTCGAGGTGAACCCGACCACGTCCGGGGCGAGTTCCACGATGCGTTCCGCTATGTGCCGGACGAAGTCGGGTGCGGTGACGTGCAGGGCCTGTGTCATCTCCATCCGGGCCCCGGGCACCCGGTTGGCCATCGCCGCGGTGAACTCGGCGACGCGCCATTCGGGATCGTCGTAGAGAGCGGAGGAGAAGACCCAGTCGCCGCAGCCCAGGAAATACGATCCGAGTGCGTAGTAGGAGTAGTCCTCCAAAGTGAATTCCGTGTTCCTGGTGATCCAGTCCACGTATTCGATGTTCGCGTGCAGAACGTCCGCTGTGCTGTTCGGTACGCGCTCGTCGACGCTGCGCTTGAGAATTCCGAGAGCCAGCGACGGGAGATCGATCGGGGCCCAGGGCATGTTCACCAGGAGTACGCGCACGGCTCGCCTCTTCTCATGTGATCAGTGCACGGCATGACGGGTCGGCCGGGCGTCGGCCGGGAAGTCGTCAGGCGCCGGGCGGGGCGCCTGACGACTTCCGTGACGGGGCACCGGCCGGGGAGTCCGGCCGGTGCCCTTCGGACGGGGCCGGCCGCGCACGGTGGCGGGACCGGCCCCTCGGCGCTACTGGTCCTCGTCCTCCATCTCCTCCGCGGAGCGGAAGTAGACGACGACGCCGACGCCCGGCTTGCGGCTCTCCTCGTCGCCGTCGAGCGGGTCGCCGTGGATGATGTCCTTCTGCATGGTGTTCACCTCCTCTCCGGGGGTGGTGGCGGCTCGGCCTTATCGGGCCCGGAAGGCAGCCCGCCGCCGAGAAACGCAAGGGACCGTCGTATGACGGCCAGGTGGTCGGCTCCGTCGTAGCCGTCGTGGCCCGAGTCCAGCCACATCACCTCGTGCGGGACACCGCCCGCACGCAGCACGGCCAGGTACGCCTCGATCTGCTCCGGCGGGCACTTGGCGTCCCGGCGCGCGGCGACGACCAGCAGCGGGGAGCGGATGGCGGCGGCGTACGAGGACGGGGAGGCGTGGGCGTAGGCGCCCGGCACCTCGTCGGGAGTGCCGCCGAACAGCGAGGTGTCCAGCGCCTGGAGGGCGGGCGTGGAGTGCCGGAAGGCGGTGGCGCAGTCGGCGAGCGGTTTGACGGCCACCCCGACATCCCACAGGCCGGGGCGGATCCCCATCGCCAGCAGGGTCAGATAGCCGCCCCACGACGTGCCGCACAGGCCCACGGCGCCCGGGCGGCCGATGCCCCGTTCCAGCAGGTCGGCCCGGACCCGTACCAGGTCGGCGACCTGGGTGTGGCCGACGCCCTCGGAGTACGCGGAGCGCCAGCGCGGCCCGTAGCCGGTCGAGCCCCGGTAGTTGACGCGGGCCACGGCGAGGCCCGAGCCGACCAGGGTCTGCACCATGGGGTCGTAGGCGTCGCGGTCGTGGTCGGCCGGGCCGCCGTGGACGAGGAGGACCAGCGGGTAGGGTCCGGGGCGGTCCGCGGGTGTGGTGACGAAGGTGTGCACGGGGCCGTCGGGTCCCGGCGTCCACAGGTCCCGGCGGTGGCCGAAGCGGGGGGTGCGCCACTGGCTCTGCCCGGGCAGCGGCGCACCCGACAGGGACATCGCGCGGGGCACGGTCACCGCGTCTGTCCAGATGTAGTGCACGTCGCCGCCGGCGGTGGGTGACGCGGCCAGGATGCTTCCCTCGGGGGTGGGCACGGGGGTCAGCTGGCCGCGCTCCAGGTCCGCGGTGAACAACCTGCTGCGGCCGTGCCGGTCCTGTCGCAGCAGGACCCGCGCGCTGCCCGGGCCGGGGTACCAGCGGGCGGTCGTCTCGGTGTCGAAGGAGCACCAGGGCAGCAGTTCCAGTCCGGCGCCGGGGCTCCAGACTCCAAGGTGGTAGCGGCCGGCCCGCTCGCGCATGACCAGCAGCAGCGTATGGCCGGACGTGCCTCGGGGGCCCGGGGGCGGGGTGGGCGCGGGCGCGAAGCCGAGCGCCCAGGTGCGTTCCCGGGTGCCGGAGAGCACCGCGGCGGTGCTCCCGTCCGGGGTCAGCAGCGTCACGGCGCGGGCCGAGTGCGCGGGGCCGGTCACCGCCAGCAGGCCGCCGTCCGGCGCCAGATCGCACAGGGTAGCGGAGTCCGTCGTGCGCAGGACGGGCGTGCCCCGGCCGCCGCGCCGCCCCAGGTGCACGCTGAATCCCTCGCTCCCGCGGATGCCGACGGCCACCGTGCCCCGTTCCGTCAGCGCCAGCCCGGCGGGCCGCCCGCAGGGCACGTCGAGCAGCGCCGGGCGGTCCGGGCCGCCGTCGAAGTCCTGGGTGCGCCAGCCGCCGCTGCCGCCGCGGTCCTCGTCGAACCACCACACGGCCTCGTCGCCGTCGATGGCGCACAGCAGCGTGCCGTGGGGACGGTCGGTCAACTGCCGTCCGCCGCCGCTGGACCGGTCCCAGGTGAAGATCTCGCACCGGCCGTCGGCGTCCCCCGTGTACACCATCCGGTCCGGGTTGCGGGGACTGGTCACCGGCAGCACCGGGCGGTAGACGCCGTAGCCGCGCGTGACCGTCCGCGGGGAGAACGCCGTCACGGCACCTCCCGGACGACGAGAGCGGACCTGGCCGTCGCATACAGGGCCAGCGCGGCGAAGGCCCCGGCGCAGCCCCACGCGACCGTGCGGCCGCCGTACGCGGCCACCAGGACCCCGGCCAGCACCGGGGCGAGTGCGGCGACGCCCTGGCCGGCGGTGCCCAGCACCGTGCCCATCCGGGCCAGCAGACCGTCGGGGGTCACCAGCACCGCCCGGGTCTGGAGCACGACCGCCACCGACGGCACGATCAGCGACACCCCGCTCAGCAGCAGCCCGTAGGACCAGGTCTGGGAGGCGTACGCGAGCCCGGCTGCCGTCGGCACCATGACCCACGAGGCGCCCGTGACGATCCGGGGAGCCGCCACCCGCTGCACCAGCCAGGGCGCGGCGAGCGCGCCCAGCAGCCCGCCGACGCCCGCGAGGGTGAGGATGAGACCGATCGAGGAGGGGCTGGCGCCCTCGGCGTGCGAGGCGAAGACGGCGTGGAAGTACAGCGCTCCCAGCAGGGCGTTAACCCCGGCCGTCCACACGACCACGAAGCGCAGGAAGGGGTGCGCCCACACGAAGCGCAGGCCGTCGGCCAGCTCACGGGCGAAGGACGGGGCGGTCGTCTCCCGTACGGGCGTCAGGTCCGCGCGCATCGCCCTGCTCAACACGGCCACCAGCAGGAACGACACGGCGTCCGCGAGCAGCGGCACCCACCGCGCCGCCTGGTAGAGGACCCCGCCCAGCGTCGGGCCGACGATCTGGACCGCCTGGTCCCGTGCCTGGAGGTACCCGATCGCCCGGGGGTACTCCTCGGGGGGCACGAGCCGCCGGATCGTACCGGAGGCGGCCGCCCCGTAGGTGGCGCTGGCCGCCTGCTCGACGACGGCC
The DNA here is from genome assembly GCF_053591575.1 of Streptomyces altiplanensis. Taxonomy (NCBI): domain Bacteria; kingdom Bacillati; phylum Actinomycetota; class Actinomycetes; order Kitasatosporales; family Streptomycetaceae; genus Streptomyces; species Streptomyces altiplanensis. Next base: position 18,433 of record NZ_JBSFUB010000104.1, read on the forward strand.
GCGACGAGTACGTGGAGGAGGACGACATGGCCGAGTGCCACGGTCACGAACACCGAGCCCATGGCGCCCGCGGCGACCAGGGCCGCCGTGTACATCATCGGCTTGCGCGGCAGCCGGTCGGCGAACACGCCCGCGACCGGCGAGACGACGAGCCCGCTGACCAGTGCCACCGAGGCGACGAGGCCGGCGAGCCCGGACGAGTACCCGGCGCCCAGGAGGATCAGCGGAAGGAAGAGGGCGGACGCACAGGTCCCGAGACCGTCGACGGCGCCCGCCACCCAGAATAGGGAGTAATCCCGTCTTCGGAAAGGAGAAGAAGGCGAGCCCTTTGATAATCGCTCACCTTCCGCTAATTCAGGGCCGGAAGGCATTGAATTCCGTTCGGAATCGCCCATCAGTAATCCCGCTCGGGGAGTGATTCTGACGCTGACGCACCCACATCGCCCCCTGCAATGAGCGGACTTACGGCCGGTGAGGGTGCGATCGTAGCGAAGGGATTCACGGCGCACAATACCGTCCCTGAAATGTCATTTTCGATCAAGAAATGGCTCGCCCCGGTACGGCGGACGGTCCGCGTTGGTGCCACGCCACCTCGCACGGCCGTCGATTCCGGAACGGCGGGAAACGCGCAACGCGCGCTGCGGCCCTCGGTGTCGGGCGGAGGACGCGGCCCGTCGCCGCGTCCGCCATCCGGAGGATGATCCTGCCTGGCCGGACGCTCCTCCGCCGCGGCACCGGGGCCGCCGCCGGGCGCGGGGGCCGCGGCGGACTCGGATCCGCCCGCCCCGTGGAGTACCGCGGCCTCCTTCCGGTTGCCCGCCGGGTCCTGAGCTTGAAATTTACGAGTTGGTGCGTGATAGCGGGTGGGGCGTGTTTGGCCTGTTCGTGGCCTGTTGTCAGGCGTTGATGGTGCGGTCGGAGACGAGACCGGCGATGGCGCGGTAGGTGTCGGGGAGGCGGTCGCGGCGGTGGGTCCAGCGCATCAGTTGCTTCCAGCGTTTGTGGTCGGCGAGGGCGTGTTCGACGCTGATGCGGTCGGAGGAGTGGCCGTGGCGGTCGCGTTCCCACTGTTCGACTCTGCCGGGCAGTGCTCCCGGCCGCGGCTTTCTGGGCGGTGTGATCGCTTGCCCGCGGTGGTCGCGGCTCAGGCCCAGGTAGCCGTCGTCCAAGAGGACCTCGACGTCGGGAAAGTGCTGGAAACAGATGGCGATGCCTTCGTTGCGGGCGGCGGTGGTGTCGTGCATACGTCCAGGCCGCAGGGCATCGGTCCATAGTGTGCGGCCACGCCAGTCGGCGATCACGGTGGCCTTCATCGTGTTCTGCTTCTTCTTGCCCGACACGAACGCACGGCGACCGCCGCGGCCGGCCGGCGGCCTACGGACCTGGATCTCGGTGGCGTCCAGCCGCAGCTCGACGCCTTCGGCCTGGGCATAGGCGAACACGTCCCTCAACGTCCGAAGACGCAGGCCGGGGCGGTCGGGGACCGCACACCCCCGCTCGGCCAGAAGCGCGCGTATCTCCCCGATCGCGCGGGTGATGGTGGAGCGGTCGACGCCGAACAACAGGCCCAGGACCGAGTGCGGCAGATCATGGCGCAGATGGATCAGCGTGGCCACCAGCCAGTCGACGAACACCAGCTGGTGACAAGCGCCGGCACCCGCAGCCCGCTTCCTGTCCCCACCTCGTGCAGCATGGCGGCGGCCTTCGACACCGGCCTGCCACGGCACGGCCAACTCCTCAACCAGGCGAGCGAGATGACGCCGAGAGATCCCCGTGAACAGCCGATGCGCCAGCACCGCCCGATTGACCATGATCGCCACAACCGGATCATGCCACCTGCCTCGCACGAAGCCCCACCCGCTATCACGCACCAACTCGTAAGCGACGGCGGTGAGTTTTCACAGCTATGAGCAGATTCCGCGAGCGGATCCAGCATCCTGCCTATCGCTGCAGGAATCCGGAAGTCACCGCCTAAGCAATCCAGTCCTCGCTGCGCCGATGGCGATCCAGTCCTATGGTCGTGAACTCGTCCGTGGCCGCATCTGCCGCCACCCCCAGCCTCCGGAGGGCCTGCGAGATTGGGCTGCCAGCGGATCCGAAGGGCTGACCCTCCGGTACATGGAGCGGTCCTAGTACGACGGCCCCATCGGCCCAGACAGCAGCGCGTTGCTCGCCGACACCACCGAAGTGCTCGGCTTCCACGTAGGCCACCGCTCCAGCGGCTGACCAGTCCGCAAGCCGCTTGTCGAACCCTCCCGGAAGCCGCAGAACCCCAGAGCGCCCTCGGTGCCGTCCGTTACAGCGTCGAATAACTGGTCCGTCATCGGTATCAGCGACAGGCCCCGGCCGAGAGAGGCCACCCGAGCGGCAGGCAAGTCCTGTGAGGCGCCACGGAGCACCTCGTCTTCGGCGATGACTGCCTGCAGTTCATAACCCATCCCAACATCCCTCCACCGACCGGGTCCCATCTTGTCGCACGCGCTGACCTCGAACCCGCGTGGCACCCCCAGCAGAACTCCATCCCTCCATCGGGTTCCGGCGAGAGCACCCTGCAGATTCCTCGAACCCGCTGGTTTCGGAGTTCGATCGCGGCGCGGTCCCCGAAGGGCCTGGTCACCAGGCGTCAACTCAGGGACATGGGCCTCAGCCCCGGCGGCAACGACGGGCCGGTCGCGCTCCTGCGCTGCAAGTGGTGCGGATACCGCCCGCAGTGGTCGTGCATCCATCCCACCTGCGGCTTCCTGCTCCGCGTCGACCTGGCCGTGCCCAAGCGCGTCCCGACGCTCGTTCAGGAATGGGCCCTGGACCAGGCGATGGCAGCTCGCCAGACCTGCGGCGTCTGCGGAAGACGCTTCTTCTTCTGCCTCTCCAAGAAGCTCGGCTGTTGCATCGAGTGCTTCGACGGCACCCCCGTGGACCCCAGCAGCTACCTCGCGCCCGCAGCACCCGTTGTTCACCGGCTGGCCGCATAAGCAGCGTGCCCCGTCCCGGCCACACCGGCAAAGGCCGGCCGCCCGCTCCCTCACCCCTTCGAGATCAGGAGAACCCCAGCATGCATGCTCACCGTCCCGCAGTCTTCGCCACCCTGCTCGGACTGACCCGCGCCGCCAGCGCCGTCGGCGATTACTGGGTTAACGCGGCAGAGACCGTGTCCACCATGTCGAGTGTCTCGGTTCCGAGGCTCGCGACCGGGGGCAGCAGCTTCCCGGTGCAGGCCACCGGTGTCGCGGTTATACGGCGTCACGGTCTCGCCTCGCGATTCGCTCTTGTGGGTGGCCCCTGATGGCCTCCATCGATCAGGTCGCCACCTTGGCGACGTTCGGCTCGGTGTGGGCCGTGCTCGCTGTCGCTCACAACCTCGCGGACCACGTCATTGGGCAGACCGACCACCAGGCCGCGGGGAAGGCGGAACCGTCGGAGGCAGAGATCGCCGACGGTGCCAGCCCTCGGCGGGGCTGGGGTTCGTGCCTGGGCCATGTTGCCCAGTACCACTTGGTGATGGCCGTGATGCTGACGTTGGTCTGGGTTGTTCTGCCGCTGGAGATGGCCTGGTCCGGTCTGGTGGCGGGCCTGGCCGTGTCGGCTGTGACTCACGCCTTCCTCGATCGGCGTTGGCCGGTCCGCTGGCTCCTGGAGCACGTCGACTCGAAGGGGTTCGCCGAACTGAAGGCGGCCGGGATGAACGGCATGTATCTCACTGACCTTCTCTGCACCGACAGCGAGATCGAGGCCGTCATCGAAGCGGTGGCCGAAGACCTCATCACGTTCCGACAAGTCCTCACCCAGGTGATCGGCACGAATGTGCGGACGCCGTACCCACGCGTGTAGGCATCTGATCGGCCTCTCCTTGAGGCTCGGAAGCGCCCTGCCCAACGAGCCAGAGATGATGCAGTTGACACCCCAGCATCTCGCGGCTGGTCGGCCGCGCAGCCACACACTTGACCTTCACCACCCGCCTCCGCTTCCTATGTGTATCGCCAGCCACACGAGCGGTGCCGCTGCCAGAACGATCAGCACCAGACAGCACGGTACCTGGGACGGCCCCTTGAGTGGCTCGGCTGCTACCTGCGCGGCCACTCGGCGAACGTCGTCGGCGTTATACCGCACCTTGTGGGCGTACCCCGTAGTGGTCAGCCAGCTATCCGTTGCTATCCGCACCCCATGGGCCACCGCATTCACATGCACCGAGTGAGTACGGACGCCCGGCCACAAGTAGCTCACCTCGCGAGCCGTCAGCATGGCCTTCTCTTCGTGCGCCATATTCCGCCCTTCCCCCCGGCAGCCGGTGGCACGACATCATGAACTGTCCCACAGTCAGGCGCAGTTCGTCCCCCTATCGATCCTCGGCGTTCCGACGCGGCGATCCGCTTCCCGGGCTCCGAACGCCTGGCGCGAGCGGGCTGGCCCTCGTCATCGAGAACGGGCGGTCAGGGTCTGACCGCCGCCCTGCCCCGAATCACGGCGCCGGGACGTGAGCACCGTCAGTGCAGTCAACAAGCCCGGCTCTTCACCGCGCCATCGGCATCGACGCCGCCGCCGTCACCACCTGGCTCACCACCCGCCCCGGCGGCCGCCGGTGAGCCGCACCCGCCTGGAACGCGTACGCGCCTCAGTCGGGATCGCCTCGCTGGCCCTCCCACGGCCTGCCTGAGCAAGCCGTCCCGGCGGGCTGATCGCGCTCGCGATCCAGTACGGACATATGCGCACGGTCCTGGATGCCCGGACCTCCAGCGGCTACGGCACCCGCAGCCGACGGGGCATCCACTCCGTACTCGGCGTCGAGACCGCTCTGGCCGCTGCAGACACCGCCGCTCACCTTCGCGACCGCGTCGCTGCCGGGGAGAAGGTCTCCGGCGCGGCCGCCCGCCGAGCCCTGACGGCCGCTGCGACGACGCCGCGGTTCGAGTGCCGCATCGCCCCAGGACGTTCACGAAGAAGGCCGCCAAGTTCCTCGCCCGCGACGGCGTCGTGCTCTACGACAACCCGGACTCGTTCCTGAGCTGCGCGTTCAAGCACGACAACGCGCTCTGCGAACCCAACCCTGGTGAGACCGCGCCGAGGCAGTACGCCTGCCAGCAAGGCTGCGGCAACGCCGTCCGCACCGACATGCACGCACGTCAGATGCGGAAAAAGGCCGACGCGATCGACCTCAAGGCCAGCCTCCTCCCGGAGAAGCTCGCCAAACGGCTGCGGCGCAACGCCGACAACTTCCGCAAGATGGCCGATGCCCATGACGCCACTGCCCAGACCGCCGAGGCCCTGACATGAATCAGGACCACCAAGACGAACGGATCCGCATCCGCGAGGCCATGGACCGGCTCCTCACCGGCCAGGACACCGTCTCCAACGGAAACATGACCGTGGCCGCCCTCACCACCGAAGCCGACGTCCACCGCATGGCTCTCTATTGATCAGAAACGGTTTGGGTTCTGGGTCGTTGGTGGGGTGTGAGTGATCTGGTGGGGGATGCGCGGCACCTGTCGCCGTCGGCGCAGGAGGCCCTGCGGCTGCGGGCGGTGGCCGCGCTGGTGGCGGGACGGGACCGCGAGGATGTGGCAGCGGTCTTCGGGGTGTCGCTGAAGGCTGTCGACACGTGGTGGGCGAAGTGGCAGGCCGGCGGTCGGGAGGCGCTGGTCATGCGTCCTCGCGGCAAGCCGGTCGGGGTGCACCAGGTGCTCGGGGAGGCCGAGCAGGCCGCGGTGCGGCAGGCGGTCCTCGATCACCGGCCCTGTGACGTGGGGCTTTCCGGGCAGCT
>NZ_JBSFUB010000105.1:0-23497 GCF_053591575.1 Streptomyces altiplanensis
ACCCGCCGCGATCGCCCAGACGCCGCCCATGCCGATGCCGACCAGCACGCGGGCGGCCACCATCACAGCGAAGTCCGGCGACCATGCCGCGAGCAGGTTGCCCACCGTCAGGACCGCCATCAGCACGCACATCACCGTCCGCCGGTCGAACCGCCCCAGCAGCGGTGTCAGCGGCGTTGTCACGTTGTCACGTTGTTGGGTGTGCGGGTGTCTGACGGCGTGTCGAGGTGTGGTGGGGCCGGGTACCGGCCCTGGGCTCAGGCCGCGACAGGCCGGCTGGTGACGCCGGTGACCTGCTCCCAGATAGCGAAGCGGACGGTCATCTCGGCGCGGTGTTGGGTGCCGGTCATCAGGTGGCGGCGGGGCCGGAAGTGGGGTGAGATGCCGCTGAACGCGGACAGGAACCGCTGCGCGGCCCCCACGCTGCGGAAGCCTTTCATCGCCCGTTCTCGTTGCCGGGTGGGCTGGTGGCTGTTCTCGGCCCGGTTGTTCAGGCCCTTGTGGGAACGGTGCTGGACGGAGGGCATGACCTCGCGGTGGGCCGCGCCGTAGGAGCGGAGCTTGTCCGTGACGATCACCCGCGGCACCCCGCCCGTCTTCGTCAGCAGCGTACGGAAGAAGCGCCTGGCCGCAGCCGTGTCCCGGCGGCTCTGCACCAGGATGTCCAGCACCATCCCGTCCTGGTCTACAGCCCGCCACAGGTATTTCTGCTCACCGTTGATCTTGATGAAGACCTCGTCCAGATGCCACTTGCACCGGGCTGAGGCTGTCGGCGGCGCAGGCCGTTGGCGTACTGCTGACCGAACTTCAGGCACCAGCGCCGGACGGTCTCGTACGAGACGATCATGCCGCGCTCCAGCATCAGTTCCTCGACCTCCCGGAAACTGAGCGGGAAGCGGAAGTACAGCCACACGCAGTGCGAGATCACCTCGACCGGATACCGGTGCCCCCTGTACGACGGCGCACTGTCCACGGGCGGTCCCCCTCCACCATGACCAACCCGAAGATCATCCCACCCGGTCAGCCAACGTGACAGCACCCCCGTGGTCAGTAGTTGCCGTTGGAGAGGACGTCCCCGGCCTCGTCGTAAATCGTGACCAGGCCGTTCTTTGAGGTGCGCCAGTCGGCGAACGCGGAGGCGAGGATCTTGCCGTCACCCTGGTGCGAGCCCATCATCCCGCCGGTGTAGTCGGTGTACACCTCGGCGGTGTCCAGGATGTCGTTGTTCTTGTCGGCGCCCTGGACCTTCACGATGTGCTTCGCTGCGGCCTTCTCCGCCGCGGTGCCGTTCTTGTTGATGAACGCCTTGAACTCGTCGGCCTGCGACAGTTCCTCCTTCGGGGCCGGCTTCTCCTTCTCCTTGGCGGGCGGGGCCTCCTTGTCGGTGGGCTTGGCGTCAGCCTGCTTGTCCGGGGCGGTGGCCACGGTGTCGGACTTGGCGCTGCCCGAGTCGTCACCGCCGCTGGAGGCGATCCCGACGACGATAAGGAACGCGAACACGCCGCCGACTGCGGTGAGGACCTTGTGTCGGGCGAACCAGGACTTCTGCGGCTGCTGCGGGGGGACGGGCCCGCCGGGCCAGCCGGCCGGTGCGCCCTGGTACGGGGGTTGAGGCTGCCCCTGGTACGGGGCCTGGTCCTGGAAGGGCTGCTGGGGCTGGTTCGGGTTGTGCGGGTACTGCTGGGACATGGGGTGCTGCTTCCTGACGGAATGAAGGGAACTGGCATGTGGGAGGAGCGCAAGGTACGGAACGGTCCGGGACGGGAGGGTCAGTCGTTGCCCAAGGATCCGGAGAATCCACCGGACTTCGCTTCCTCGGCGGACAGCTGCAGCTTCCCCCGGTGACCGATCTCCACCTGGTAGAAGTCCTCGTCGGCCGGCACGTCGTCCACGGCCACGTCGTAGGTGCACGTCTCGGCTGCCTCGTCGAACTCGGAGAGGATCAGGGAGCTCGTCGCGATGACCGATCCTCCGGCGTCGTACACGGTCACTGAGGTGCCGAGCTCGATGTCTTCGTAGCCGCCGGACCCTTCGCAGCCGCCGGTGTCGTCGCTGATCGCCCCATCAGTGAGGGTGAAGTCACCGGTAAGAGTGAACGTGCCCTCCTGCTGGGCTTCGGCCTCGAGAACCTCGACGGGTGTTCCAGCGGTCGGCGTGCTGTCGCTGCTGCTGGTGTCGTGGCTGGTGATGTACCAGGTGCCGCCGACGCTGGCGGCTCCGGCCACGGCTCCGATGAGGAGGGTGGTGAGGGTGCGCCGGGTACTGGGTTTGGTGGCCGGTGCCGGGACTATGGTGGCGGCCGCCGTGGTGTCCGGGATGGGCGGGACGGTTGGAGCGCCCGGTGTGGTGCTGGCGCTGTCGGGCTGCTTGCTGTCGGCCGGGTCGGGCTGGGTGTCCGTCATGGGCTGCCTGTCATGAGGGTCTGCCGGTGTTGTGGGGTCACGACGGCATGTGAATAACTTGTGTGACAACTGTGGGCACTGGATGGTTGCAACCGGTGGGGGTGATTCCGAAATTGGTCCGCCGTTGGGCGGTTACGGCTTTCGCCGGGTGCAGAGTTCTCGGAGCGTGTACGCGGCGCTGATGCTGACGGCCAGGACGCCGGCCGCGGTGGGGAAGGTGAGCTGTAGGGCTAAGGCCGTGTCCTACATGGTCAGTTTGAGGAACCGTCTGTAGCAGCAGAGGGCTGCTGCCAGTCCGAGAAAGGCCAGGTAGTTGCCTGGTTTCCGCTCGTAGCGGTGGTTGAGTCGGCGGTAGCCGGTCAGCCAGGACATGGTGCGCTCGATGACCCATCTGCGGCGGCCGAGCCGCTCGCTGGAGTCAATGCCTTTGCGGGCGATGCGGACTCCGATGTGCTTGCCCCAGAGCCATCGCCGCAGGTGGGGGACGTCGTACGCTTTGTCGGCGTGAAGGCGGCGGGGCTTCGGTTCGGTCGCGTGGGATTCGTGTCCCATGTGGAAATGGGACAGCACCGGCTTCAGGGCCTGGCTGTCGTGGGTGTTTGCCTCGGGGAGCCCGACGCGTAGGGGCAGTCCCTGCGCGTCGGACAGGACGTGCATCCTGGAACCTGGCTTGCCCCGGTCCACGGGGCTCGGACCTGCAAGTTCGCCCCTTTTTTAGCGCGGACGTGCGCGGAGTCCAGAACGGCCCGGGACAGGTCGATCAAGTTCTGCCCGTCCAGCAGCTGGAGAATCTTCTGATGCAGCCGGCCCCACACCCCGGCTCTCGACCAGATGACGAACCGGCGATGCACGGTCGACTTCGACGCACCGAAGCACGGCGGTAAGGCCCGCCAGGCACACCCGCTGACCAACACGTAGATGATCGCCGCGAACAGCGTCTCATCAGGCGTGTCCTGCGTCCCGCCACCCTGCGGCCGCACCTTCGACGGCGGGATCAACGACTCCGCGATCTCCCACAACCCGTCCGGAACAATCCAACTCCACGTACCCCGCCCCATATCGGGCCCAACGAGTCACCCCCACATAGGACACGGCCTCAAAGACCCTGGGACGACCCCTCCCAGCATGACCCAACAGAAGATCATCCCACACAGTCAACCAACGTGACAGCGCCGGGTGACAAGACCCCCGACAATCCGGCGAACAGCTCACTTCACACCCGGAGTGAACCCCATCCCACCGGGCAGTTGCGCCACTCGTCGGGGCACCACCGAGCAGTCGGCCCCCTCGACCATCGGAATTGTCCTGTTCACCTGAACGTGGGGATCTTTGCGCCTTTTCAGGTATGCAGTCCGATGAACATCGATGATGCCGCCAGGGCCGATGCACTCGAAAACTCGATTTACGACAGGGGTCGTTGATGCTGGTGACGCGGGAAAATGTGGTTGATCGCCCCGCAGCCGGCGAATCGGAGCGGCATTGGACTGTGGTTCGACGGTGGCCGATCGTGCTGTTCGCTGCACTCGCCGTACTCCTGAGTCTCCCGCTGTCGCTAGGCCTTGGCGACCGGCTGGTCGATGGGGGTTATCTGGACCCCGCCGCCGAGTCGAGCCGCGCCGAGCGCCTGTTGTCCGGCCGCTTCGGGGCCGTACCGGCCAAACTTCGGCTGACCGCCCGGTCCACGCAGTCGGTTCGGGAGGGAGCGGCGCGCGACGCGGGCCGGGACCTCGTACGCCATGTGGCCGCTGTACCGGGGGTGCTGTCGGTGGCATCCCCGTGGACCGTGCCTCAGCAGCAAGTCGACGCACTGGTGTCGCGGGAGGGGCGCTCTGCGCTGCTGGAGGTAGGGATCCGCGGTGACGATGAGCAGGCCGGGCGGACCGCGTCCCGGGTCATCGAGCGGTACACCGGGGATCTAGGACCGCTGCGGGTTGAAGCGTCTGGACGGCTCGCGGTCAACCGCTACGCGGAGGAGCGCAGCCAGCGGGATCTGATTACCTCGGAAACGATCGGAATTCCGTTGGTGGCGATCGCGCTGGTACTCATCTTCGGTTCGTTCACCGCCTGTTTGCTGCCGTTGGCCATAGGCCTGGTGAGCATTTCGGGGGCACTGGCGGTGCTGTCCCTGCTCGCCGGCCAACTCCAAGTGTCCGTCTTCGCCCCGAATATTGTCACCGCTCTGGGCTTCGGCCTTGCCGTCGACTACAGCCTGATCATGGTCAGTCGGTTCCGGGAGGAGGTAACAAGAGGCGCGGGGACGGCAGAGGCCGTCGCCTCGACCGTGCGCACGGCCGGGCGGACCGTTGTGGTCTCCGCCGCCGTCGTCGGGCTCTCGCTGTCTGCCCTGCTATTTTTCCCCGCCCCGTTCTTCCGGTCACTGGGCGCCGCGTCGATGGCGGTGGTCGCGCTGGCCGGAGTCGGCGCTCTGGTCCTACTACCGGCGCTGCTGGCCTTGCTGGGGAACCGCCTGGGAACAAAGGGCGGCGTCCTGCGCTGGCGCAGTCCGGTCCGCGAGCAGCGTTCGTGGGAGTGGCTGGGAGGACAGGTGCTGCGCCGCCCTGTCGCCGTGGCTACCGTCGTGTCCGTCGTGCTGCTCGCACTGGCTGTGCCCCTCGCGGGGGCGCGATCCGGTTTTATCGACGAGTCATGGCTGGCCCGCCAGGCGCCGCCGCGGGCGGCGGCCGAACGTGCCGCTGAAGACTTTCCCGCGCTGCAGGGCTCCACCGTCACTGTGCTGTTCCCGAGCCTGGGACCAGGCACAGCTGCGGCCACCGGGTTGGGCGAGAGGTTGTCAGAATTCGATTCCGTAACCGCAGTGCTGGGGCCGTATCCAACCAGCACGGCCGGCGAGCAGACGACTGGCGCCGGCCAGGCGGAGATCTCGAGTCGTGGGCCCGTTAACAACGACGCTCCCAGTAATGTCCCCGGCAACGCCGACGCTCACGCTCAAGCGGAGACTCCAGAGCGCAAAGATGCCCCCGGCCATGCAGCCGCCCCCCATCGCGTAGCAGCAGGTTCTGAGCGAGCTCCGCAAACCGGCGTCTGGTACACCGTCACCACCTCCGCCTCCCCGTACAGCGGCCCGGCACGGGATCTCGTCGCCGCAGTGCGCACGATGTCTGCCCCTGGGCCGGTGATGGTGGCGGGCGAGACGGCTGCGCTGGTGGACATGCGGCGCAGCCTGGCCCTGCACCTGGGGTGGGCCGCCGTGTTGATCACGCTCGCAGTCGGCGTGCTGCTCTTCCTGTACACCGGAAGTGTGCTCGTACCGGCCAAGGCGATCGTGATGAACCTGCTCACCCTGGCGGCCACAATGGGCGCGATGGTCGTGCTGTTCCAGGACGGGGAACTGTCCGCCCGGCTGGGAGGGTCAGCCACCGGGCATCTGGACCCGATGATTCCGGTGGTCGTGTTCTGCGTGGCGTTCGGGGTGTCTATGGACTACGAGGTCTTCCTCGTGGCCCGGATCCGCGAGGAGTACCTGACCTCGGGAGACAACGGCGCGGCCGTCGTCGAGGGGCTGCGCCGCACCGGTCCGCTGATGACTGCAGCAGCCCTCACCTTGATCATTGTGATGGGTGCCCTGGTGTCCTCGTCCCTGACAGTGCTTCAGCTGCTGGGAACGGCGCTTGCCCTCGCCGTGGCCATCGACGCCACGCTCGTACGCTGTCTGCTGGTACCGGCCGTGATGGGTCTGGCAGGACGGTGGAACTGGTGGGCGCCGGCTCCCCTGCTGCGGGTCCGCGCGGTACTGCTGCCTCGGGGCCGCGCGGGCCGCTGATAGACGCACGCCCGAGATGGCGCAGGTGTTCAGCTTTCGGAACCTCGTTCGATGGCCTGGGCCACCTCTTTCCGCCGCGCGGCTTCCTCGCGCTCGAAGCGGGCCCGATCCAATCGATCGGCCCGCTCCTCGTCGTCGGCCATCAGCAGCTCCAGACCGGTGCCGCCGAGGTCGAGCACGCCCAGGTCGACGAAGGCGCGCCGCAGCCTTTCTCCCAGCAGTCCGATGTCCTTGACGCAGGGCACGATCCGCCGGAACAGCAGCTTGCGGAAGAAATGTGTGAACTCGGACTGCTCGGTAAGCCGGACGGCCTCCTGCCGGGGAATGCCGAAGTTTTCCAGCACTTCGAGCCCCAGGAAGCGGTCCCGCATCAGATAACAGCCCTCGACGACGAAGTCCTCGCGCTCGCGCACCTCGGCCCGACTGAGCTGGGCGTAATGGTCGCGCAGGGCCATCCTGCCGAAGGCAACATGACGGGCCTCGTCCTGCATCACAAAGGTGAGGATCTGGCGAGGCAGTTCCTTGTCCGTGGTGTCACGCAGCATGCCGAAGGCGGCGAGGGCCAGGCCCTCGATCAGGACCTGCATCCCGAGGTACGGCATGTCCCAGCGCGAATCGCGGAGCGTGTCACCGAGGAGCGACTGAAGGTTGTCGTTGATCGGGTAGACCAGGCCGATCTTCTCCCGGAGGAAGCGGCTGTAGACCTCCGCGTGACGCGCCTCATCCATGGTCTGAGTGGCGGAGTAGAACTTCGCGTCCAGGTCCGGGGCCGCCTCCACGATCCGGGCCGCGCACACCATCGCACCCTGCTCACCGTGGAGGAACTGGCTGAACAGCCAGGACGCGTAGTGGCGGCGCAGTTCGGCGCGCTCCCGTTCGGGCATGCGCCGCCAGTGATCCGTGCCGTACAGCGGGATCAGTTCGTCCGGAGTGCCGAGCGCGTCGTGAGGATCGACATCGAGGTCCCAGTCGATACGCAGATCCGAATCCCACTGCTTGTCCTTGCCCTTCTGGTACAGCGCCAGCAGACGCTCCCGGCCCTGGCCGTACTCCCAGTTGAAGCGAGCCGAGCCGGAGGAGGGGACCTCCCAGGCGGTCGGGGGCTGAGCATCTGTTGCCGTCATGGCTTCTCCTCCTGTACGGGCCGCATCGGATCGCCGCCGTCTGGTACGTCGGCGCCGGTACGACTCAGGTCCCAGGCGTCCGTGCGACTGAGGTCCCAGCACAGCGGAAGCACCAGAGCGCGCGGCAGGTGCCGCACGGCCTGTACGACCGCCCGGTACCGGCGCCCGGGCACACACACCGCCCGGCCGCGCCGCAGGTCGCGCAGGGCCGTGGAGGCGATCCGGTCGGCCGGCAGCCACATCCAGGACGGGAAGTGCGCGGTGTCAACGGCGTTGCGCTCGTGCAAAGCTGTACGGGTGTAGCCGGGCAGTACCGCAAGCACGCGCACTCCCGCCTGGCTCACACCCTTGGACCGGCCGACGGACTCACTGAAGGCGATAACCCATGCCTTGCTGGCCGGATAGGTGCTGGCCAGCCACGAGGGTCCGCACCCGGCGACCGAGGCCACGTTTACGATCGCGCCGCCGCCGGCCCGGAGCATGCGCGGCAGGGCGGCGTGGGTGAGCCGCATCACGGCCCGGATGTTGAGGTCGAGCAGGGCGCTCTCCTCCACAACGGACGTGGTGGGGAACGGGCGGCCCAATGCCGTCCCGGCGTTGTTGATCAGGACGTCCACGGGCGGGCCGGAGTGCAGCCGCTCCTCCACCACGGCGCATCCCTGCGCGGTGGCGAGGTCGGCAGAAAGGACATCGACGTGCCTGCCGGTGGCCTCCCGCAGCGTGCGGGCCGTCCGTTCCAGGGCGTCCGGGGTGCGGGCGACGAGCACGAGGTCGTGCCCGTCCTGCGCGAGATGGTGCGCGAAGGCTTCCCCAATGCCCGAACTCGCTCCGGTGACCAGTGCGAGGACCATGGTCAGACCGGCTGTTCGATGTGGTCGGGACGGAAGTCCACAGAGGCGGCGAAGACGTCGAGCAACCCGCTCAGTGGCTCGGCGGGCAAGCCGGGTTTCCACAGCTCCACGGCCATCTCACCGTGGTAGAGCATCGGCCAGCGCACATAGAGCCGGGCATCGTCCGCGTCACGTACGGCCCCGGAGCGGCGTACGGTGTCGGCCGCGACCTCACCCATCAGATCGGTGCCGCAGCCGAACCCGTACGGATAGCGCTCCCGGTCCGGCGGCACCGTCTCGATGTGTGCCGCATCGGCCCGCTCGACCCCCACGTGGGCGTGGATCCCGGCTCGGATCAGGGGCACTTCACGCTCGCCGTCCGGGCGGGGCTCCCACGCCCCCGCCGCCGTACGACCGACCCGGACCTTGGGCACCGCGTGCAGGAAGGCCCGTACCTCCCATGCCTCCACCGAGGGGCCCAGCGGGCGGCAGCCTTCCGGCGCGAGGACCCGCAGGGGACTGTCCGGCGGGTCGAGCGCCACCATGGTGATGTCGTTGCGGCCCAGCGTCCGCTTGTCGACATCCCAGCTACCGGATGCGCTCACGACCAGGGCATCGAGTTCGGGGTCGACGAGGAAGAGCATGCCTTCGCTCAGCCGCTTCCAGCCCATGTACGCCTCATACATGCGGGCCAGTTCGGACGACACGTACCGGCCGATGTCGACGGGCTCGGGCAGCAGGTTCAGTTCGCCCATGGCCCGTCCCGCGCGGGCGAGCTGCCCGGGCACAGGACTGGCGTCCCAGACACGGGCCGGCACGGCGTCGGGCACCACCTCGCAGGCATCGGCCACCTCGCGCGCACAGGCCGCGGTCACCAGGCGGTCGCGCATCCGGTCCGGGATGTGCTCCGTCTCTGTCGGGTGCCCGCCTTCGAGCGTGCACAGGGTGGCCTCGGCTACCTGGCCGGGCCGCTCGCCCCGGGAGACGAACAGCACCCTGGGAGCCGCCATCCGTGCCATGGCCGTACGTGCGGTAACGACGACCTCCTCGTGCGGCAGGCCGCTCAGTCGCTCCGGCACCTCGACGAGGACGACGACCTGCCGCGAACCGACCCGAAGTCCATGCTCCTGGCACGCCGCCACAGCAAGTGGCGGAACCTGCTCGGGCAGCCGCTCGCGCAACGGAGCAGGGCCCTCCGGGACACGGGTGACCACCAGCAACAGGTCCACATCGCCGTGCGAGGTCTCGACCACGGTGTGGCCCTGCTCCTCGAAGGCGGCAACGAGCTGTCGTACGAAGGTCGCCAGAGTCGGGGCGGCGTGCTCGGCGCCGACGACCTGCACCAGGCAGGGGCGCCACCAGGGCAGCCTGGCCAGGTCGGGAAGGGCAGAGGTGAGGGGTGCGACGGTCATCGGTCTCCTCGGATCAGGGGCAGCACCCGGCGGGCGAGGTCGTCAAGGGAGCTCGCAGAGATCAGCTCCAGTACGGCAATGTCGCAGCCGAGCCGCTTGCGCACCATGACGGAAAGCTCGACGACCATGAGGGAGTCCAGACCCAGCCGGTCGAGCCTGCAGGTGCGGTCGACTCGTTCGACCGACGTCTGTAGAACCTTCGCCACCATTTCGGCCAGCATCTCTTCGACCACCTCGGCGCCCTCCTCCGGGGAGAGAGCCTCCAATCGGGCCTGCACCTCCTCCGCGCTCTCCGCGCCAGAGCCTGCTCCGCTCTCGTCACCGCCCTCGAACAGGCCGGCATCAAGAGCCGGGAACAGCTGCCGGATGCGTTGCCAGTCAAGACGGCCGACGATCGCCGACTCGCTTTGGCGGACGACGAGCTCATTCAGGACACGCCAGCCTTCCCGAGGATCCACAGCGCCCACGCCGCCGCGCTCCATCTTGTCCAGCAGGCCCGTCCTCTCAACGTATCCAGTACCCCGGATGTTGCCCCACTCCACGGCGAGGCCCGGCAGTGCGGCGCGGCGCCGCTCGCGCACCACCGCTTCACCAAAGGCGTTGGCGGCACAGTAGGGCCCCTGATGGCGGTTGCCGACCAACGCACTGACCGACGAGCAGACGACGAAGAAGTCCAACTCCTCGTCCCGGGTCGCACGGTCGAGGGCCAGGGTGCCGGCGACCTTGGGGCGCAGGACCGCGGCGAACCGTTCCGGGGACAGCTCCATCAGCGGGGCGTCGTCGATGTGCATGGCTGCATGGAGGACACCGCGTACTGGGTGCCCGGTGTCCTGTGCCTCCGCCAGGATGCCGGCGACGGTTCCCGGTTCGGCGATGTCGGCCGCGTGGGCGCGTACCTCGACGCCCCGCGCGGCGAGCCGCTCCAGGAGACCGGCGCCCTCGGGTGTGGCGGCGCCGCGGCGGCCGACGAGCACCAGATGGCGGGCGCCTCCCTCGGCCAGGAACTCGGCGAAGGCCGCGCCCAAGCCGGAGAACCCGCCTGTGACCAGATAGGAGGCGTCGGGACACAGGGACAGGACACCGCCGTCCGCGGACGTGATCGGCGGAGCCTGGGCAAGGTCGACGACGACCTTGCCGATGTGCTTGGAATGCAGCAAGCTCTGGAAGGCCTCCGCGACCCGGTCCGCTGCGTAGACTTGGTGGAGCAGTGGCTCGTACCGCCCGTCGCTGATACGACGGGTCAGCTGCGCGAACTGGCCGGTGGCCGTCTGCGGTGACTGCGCGGCCAGACTTCCCACGTCAACGCCGAAGTAGGCGATGTTGTTGCGGAACGGTCCCAGCAGCAGCGGGGAGTTGGCGTACAGGTCACGCTTGCCCAGTTCGATGAACCGGCCGCCGGGGCGCAGGCACTCCAGCCCGCGCGCGATACCCTCCCCGGCCAGCGAGTTGAGGACGACATCCACGCCCCGGCCCTCGGTGGCCACGAGCACCTCCTCGGCGAAAGCGAGATCGCGGGAGTCGAAGACGTGGCGCACCCCGAGGCTGCGCAGTAGCCGGCGCTTGGCGGGCGTTCCGGCAGTGGCGATCACCTCGGCGCCCAGGCCCAGGGCGTACTGGATCGCCGCGAGCCCCACTCCCCCCGCGCCGCTGTGGACCAGAACCACCTCCCCGGAGCGCAGCCGGGCCATCTCCTCCAGCGCGTATTGCACGGTGAGGAACACGGCCGGCAGGGTGGCCGCCTCTGTGAACCGCATACCCTCAGGCACAGGGCCGGTCTGGTCGGCGCGGACCACTACATGCGAGGCGAGGCAGCCGTAACCGGATGCGTAGACCCGGTCGCCGGCGGAAAAGCCGTGCACGCCTGCCCCGGTCTCGGTGACGACACCGGCGCACTCCAGGCCAAGACGTGGCCCCCCATGGTCCGGAGCGTGTTCGTCCGGCACCAGTCCGGTGGCGACCATGACATCGCGGTAGTTGAGGGCGGCGGCCGCTACCTCGATCAGCAGTTCTCCCTCGCCAGGCCGTCGCACGGCCTCCTCGACCCAACTCAGCCGATGCCCGAGTCCGGGGTCGTGCAACTGCAACCGGTAGCCGCCTCCCCCCGTGAAAGTGGGCGGCCTCTCGGTGATCAGCACGGGACGGAAGCGGCCCTCCGCGGTCAGGACACGCTCCGCGCCGCCTTCGCCGACGCGCAGTTCCTCGGCCAGACGGTCCGCGTCGTGGTCCAGGTCGCCGGTGGGTTCGAGGGAGATCCTGCCGACCCGTACGCCGGGGTACTCATTCCCGAGCACCCGCCCGAGCCCCCACATGGGTGCGTCGGCCGGGCTGAGGGGACGCTCAGGGGCCGGGAAGAGTCCTGCGGGCGGCGTCACGATCCACAGCTCGGATTGCGCAGCGGCCAGTTCGCCGGTCAGGTCGCGCAGCGCTTGAGCGCGGGTGACGGTCAACCGGTCCACGTCCTCAGGGCCGCCGGAGCCCCGGGGAGCCCCGGCACCCGGGGCCTTGGGGAGGGATCTGGCGTCCAACAGGACGACGGCGCGCAGTGGCGCCCCGGGCTCGCCCGCGGGAAGCTCCGGCAGGCGCACCCCCTCGCGCAGCTCGGTCACCGGCGCAGCCAGCCGTGCGGCTACGGCTTCCCCGAGCGCGCGCGATGCGGATTCCGTGATGACGGCCCAGGCTCCCTCGGCCGGAGCAGGCGCCGGCACGAGCGGCGAGGCATTCGTACGGGGCGCGCGACGGGCGAGCAGGACGGTGTTGTCCGCACGCTCCGGATCCGGTGCCACGCCCGTGTACCCCACCTCTGCGAAGCACGAACTCGTCAGACACTTCGTCCAGAGGTCCCTGGACAGCAACGGAGACCCACCTCGGCGCTCGTCGGTACAGGCCCAGTACTCGTCGAGCAGCCCGAACAGCGAGCCGACCAAGTCGTCTTCGAGGCTTTCCAGGCCGAGTAGCAGACCGCCGTCGGCGAGCAGACGCCCCACTTGCTCGGCGGCGTGGTGGACGTCAGCGGTGGCGTGCAGCACGTTGGCCGCGAGGACGAGATCGAACTGGCCGTCGGCGAATCCCTGCTCCTCCAGATCCTTGTCAAGGTCGAGGACGCGGTACGTCATGAAGTCGTAGTCGCGGAAGCGCGTTTCGGCGCGGGTGAAGAACGCCGGGCTGACGTCGGTGAAGGTGTAACACGTGCGGTCGGCCGGGAGAGCTGACAGGACAGCTCCCGTCAAGCCGCCGGTACCGGCGCCCAGTTCGAGGACTCGCAGCGGGCGGCCCTGTGGCCAGTGACGGACGATCTCGTGCACCAGATCGCGGGCGTAGAGGTTGTGCAGTCGCATCTGCGGCGAGTCGCTGTACAGCTGGGTCATCAGATGCTGGTCGGCGCCTGCGAAGAGCATCTCGCGCGGGTCGGCCTTACCGCGGAGGATGTCAGCCAGCTGCGGACGGCCCAGGTTGAAGACGACACTTGCCGCCGCCCAGTCAGGCAGCTCCCGCAGCTGAGCGTGGACCTGTGCGGCGGGGTCGGGCGGGGTCTCGGTGAATCGCCAGCGGGCGGACGTCTGTGGCCCGCTGGGCGCGAGCGTGCCGCTGTCGCAGGCAGCACGGGCGAGCAGCTCCAGCAGGGGCATGTACGCGGCGCGCACCCCCGCCGCTCGAAGCTCCAGCGTGCCGAACTCCCTCTGTGCGGGAAGGAGCTCAGCAAACGCGCGGGTTGCATAGTGGCCGAGCGCAAGCCAGTTGCCCGCGACGAAACGCGGATACCGGTCATCCGCGATCTCGGTGAGCCGCCGCCGTTCCTCACGCGTGGCGGCCAGCAGGGTGTCAGGGGAAGGAAGGTGCACCGCGGTCGGCAAGGCGGTGGCCGGAGCTGCGCGCAGGGCGATCTCGTATCGTCCGAGAGGGGTCCCGGCCTGGTCGAAGCGACGCAGACGACAGCCTGTGAGTTCCATGCTCACCTCGCCGTCCTCGTCCAGTACACGCAAGTCCCACACCGCGTGGCGGTCGCCGAGGGTGCGGGCGGTGAGGTGGACGAAGCCGCTGTCCGCGGGACGGCGCCAGAACCGGACGGCGTCGATGCCCGCGGGCAGGAAGAGGTGTCGGTCCGCGAGGGCAGCCAGCAGCGGCGCGCCGGTCTGTAGGGCGCCGTCCAGCAGCGCCGGGTGGGCCAGGTAGCCGGAGGTGTCGGCCTGGACGCGGTAGGCGGAAAGGGCCTCGCCGTCCCCGGCCCGCAACTCGGTGAGCACCTGGAACGCGGGCCCGTGCACCACCCCGGCCCGGGACAGCGCCGCGTAGTGCTCGGCCACGGCTCCCGGCCGGGCCTTCAAACGGGCCGTTACGGCGCCGATGTCGGTACGCTCCGGAGCCTCCCGGTGCAGCCGCCGCACCCGGCCGCGGGCGTGCGGCCGCCACGTGCCGCTCCGCCCGGTGCGACTGGCGATCTCGACTGCCCCGGTCTGCGGATCGAGGGAGGTCTGCAGCAGCAGTTCGTCGGTGCTGTCCTCGCCCGGCAGCACACAGGCCGCCGTGAACAGCAAGTCCGTCACCTCCAACGCATGGGTGCCAAGGGCCTCGCAGCCCGCCTCCAATGCCGCCTCCGCGTAGGCGGTGCCCGGCAGCACAGGGGTGGCGCCCACTCGGTGGTCGTCCAGCCACGGGGTGCGGGCCGAGGTCAGCGGTCCGTGCCACGTCGGTGCGGCCACCGCGGCGCGCTGGCCCAGCAGGGCACGGGACACTGTGCCATCGCTGGTGACCCGGCCCCACCAGTCCGGTGCGCCGTTCCAGTGCCGCTCGCGTTGCCAGGGGTAGGCGGGCAGGTCCACCACGCGGCCCGCGCGCGGCAGGAGGGCATCCAGGTCGACGTCGGCACCCGCCGCCAGGGCGTGGGCCACCGCCGTACGGACCGCCGCCGGCCCCTCCCCGCGCCGGGTGCACGTGCGGATCACGGCCACGGAGCGGTCGCGGCGGCGTAGCCCGAGGCGCTTGAGGTACGGACTGAGCACCGCGTGGGGGCCCACATCCATCAGGACGTCGGCGCCCAGATCCAGCAGAGCATCCACGGCCGGGCCGAAGAGAACCGGACGCCGCACGTTGTGCCACCAATACGCCGCATCCAGCTGCTCGTCCTGCGCCAACAGCGCGCCGGTGACCGTCGATGCGAACGGCAGTCGGGCCGGCTGGGAGTTCACTGCGGCCAGGGACGCACGCAGCGGTTCCTCGATGACGTCCATCTCGCGGCTGTGGAAAGCGTAGTCGAGGTCGAGAGGGCGGAAGAAGACGCCACGCATGCCGAGTTCCTCGCCGAGCGCAGCGAGAGCCTCACTGTTCCCGGCGACTGTGGTGTCACAATGGGTATTGACCCCGGCCAGCTCAAGGCGGCTGCCATAGCGGACAAGTTCCTTGAGCACGTCCTCCTCTGACAGACCCACCGCGGCCATGGTGCCCTTGCCCGCGGTGAGGGCTTGGGCGCGACTGCGGTAGGCGACCACCCGCGCGGCGTTCTCCAGCGACAGTGACCCGGCGGTGTACGCGGCGGCGATCTCGCCGACACTGTGCCCGGTGACCGCCGTGGGGCGGATGCCGCGGGCCGCGAACAGCTCCACCAGGCCGATCTGGAAGGCGAACAGCAGAGGTTGGGCCACCTGCGTGTCGCGGATCCGGGAGCGTTCCGCGTCAGCGGCCATTTCCTCGGCAACAGACCAGTCGAGATGGCGGCCGAGCTCGGCGTCCACCGCTTCGACCGCCTCCCGGAACACCGGCTCGGCAGCGAGCAGGTCGGCTCCCATACCCGCCCACTGCGAGCCATTGCCCGCGAAGGCGAAGACGACCCTCCCGTCGCCGACTGCCTGTGCGCGGGACAGCCCGGGCGCCGGGCGCTCCTCGCGGGCCGCACGGCGCAGCGCCTGCGCCGCCTCGTCCGCAGTAGAGACCAGCAGTGCTGTGCGGTGTGGATGACGGGTGCGCCGTCGGGTTGCGGTATGGGAGACATCGTAGAACTCGTCGGCACCACAGGTCTCCAGCCGCTCCGCGACGCGGGCGCAGGAGTCGGCGAGAGCTTCGGGCGTACGCGCTGAGACGACCAGGGGCAACGGTTTCGTGAAGGCTGTTGTGTCCGCCGGTGCCTGGACGGGAGGGGGCGCCATCACCACGTGAGCGTTGGCGCCACCGAAACCGAAGGAGTTCACACCGACAACGGACTGGTCAGTCACCTCCACGGATTCCGCTGTGACCGTCGGCCGGAGCTGGAGTTGGTCGAAGTCGATCGCAGGGTTGAGTTGCCGGGCGTGAAGGGTGGCCGGCACCGTGCGGAGACGGAGCGTCAGCAAGGCCTTCAGCAGCCCAGCTACACCTGAACCCGCCTCCAAATGACCCATATTGGACTTTACCGAGCCAATCAGAAGCGGCCCCGCAGTCCGGTGCCGCGCGAGAGCCTCGCCGATGGCGGTGCACTCGATGGGGTCGCCCACCGGGGTGCCTGTCCCGTGAGCCTCCAGATACACGAGCCGGTCGGGCGAGATCCCGGCGTCGCCATACACCTGCTCCAGCAGCAGCCGTTGCGCCTTGCCGTTGGGGAGGGCGAGCCCCGCAGTGCGGCCGTCGTTGTTGGTGCCGCCGGCCACGATCACCGCGTGCACGCGGTCTCCGTCCACAAGGGCCTGGGGCAGGGGTTTGAGCAGCAGCAGTCCGCCACCCTCGGCCCGCACGTAACCGTCGGCGTCGGCGGAGAAAGCTCGGCATCGCCCCGTCGGCGAGAGCATCGATGCGTCGGAAAACCCGCTGTAGACATGTGGATCGAGCAGCACGTTGACGCCGCCGGCCAGGGCCAGGGCGGACTTGCCTGTGCGGAGGTGCTCGCAGGCCTGGTGGACGGCGGTCAGGGCCGAAGAGCAGGCGGTGTCGACAGTCACGCTCTGGCCATGCCAGTCAAGCAGATGGGAGATCCGGTTGGCGGTGTTGCCGCCGGCCGTCCCAGACATGGTGTAGGCGTTGCCCGAGTCGGGGCGCGTGGCCTGCAGGGCTCCGAAGTCCTTGCTGGAGCAGCCGATGAACACGGCACCGTCCGCGCCCGCGAGGCGTTCGGCGTCCGCGCCCGCGTCGTCCAGGGCCTCCACGGCCAGTTCCAGCAGCAGTCGCTGCTGCGGGTCCATGCGGGAAGCCTCGCGGGGGGAGATCCAGGAGAAGTACCCGCAATCGAAACCTGTGATGTCCTCGAGGAAGCCCCCCGCCACGGTGTAGGTGCGTCCGGCTCTGCGACGGCCCCCGTCCAGGAATTCGGCGACGTCGAATCGGTCCGGCGGAACGCTGGAGACGACGTCGCGGCCTGACATAAGGAGCGACGCGAGATCGTCGAGGCCTCTAACACCACCCGGGAGTCGGCAGGCTACGCCCACAACCGCAATGGCCGCCGACCGCTCAATGGATTGGCCCTCCTGCATTCAGCTCTCCTCAGTGGAAGGGACTGGACGAGCTAGCCGCAGCGCGACTCAGCCAGCCCACACGGGCCAAGTGGGAGCATATTGTGATCTCAAGGAGCAAAAGCCTGATCTCACCCGTTCGGACTAACCTCGATCTTTCGTGACGGTCCGTCGGTTTCTTCGGCGGGCCGTTTCGGTTGTTCTGGCTGTTGGTGGCCAGGCTGACAGCCCGGCTGTCGCGTCGGGTGGGCGCCGGGTTCCACGGCTCCGGTCGAGGAAGTACTGTTCGAAGGGGCGGGAACGTACTGGTCAGCCGGGGTTCGGGAGAACCTCGAGCCGTGCGAGGGCGTCGGTGATCACGTCGGTCCAGGGCCGGTGGCGGGCGCATCTCAGGTGCCGGCGGCGGGCGGTCGTGACGGGCTGGGCGGCGGCGGAGAAGAGGCGGAGCCTCAGGCGGCGGGGTCCCCATCTGCGGGTTTCGCCGGTCAGAGCGAGCATGGGCATCCAGGCCAGCAGGTCCAGGGCGATCTGGACGATCTCCAGAACTCCCGTGCGGACCAGTGCGAAAGCCCCGTACCGGCCGGCGGCGTCATGCGCGTCAGCGCGATCACCCGGGCCCGCACCCGAGCCGGCACCTGTTCCCGCGCCCTACCGGGGCGGTCACCTTCCAGTCCGGCCAGGCCCTGCTCGGCATAGCGCCGCTTCCAGCGATCCACCGTCGGCAGCGTCACGCCAAGCAGCTCGGCGATGTCCTTGCGACGGCGCCCCTCACTCACCCACAAGGCGATCCGGCCCCACGTGGCGATATCCGCGGGAACGTCCCGACTGTTCACCAACGCCCGCAGCTCGGCGACCTGTTCTACAGAGAGCCACATGCCGAGAGAGCGAACCACACAAGATCAAGTAGCGCCAACGGAATCACGAGACACTAGAGCGCATCCAGGCAACCCTCGACCCCTTCGCGGGCCGCTTCGTCATCCACGGTCCGCCGGCGGAAGTTGTGGAGGGGGCGTGGCCCGGCAGCATGGTGCTGATCGAGTTCCCCAGCCCGGCCGAAGCCCGTGCCTGGTACGACTCTCCCGCCTACCGGGCCATCCTGCGTCTGCGTACCGACCATATCGAGGGCGACTTGCTGCTGATCGACGGCGTTGGCCCCGTCTACGACCCGGCCGAGCGGGCTCGCATATTGCGAACAGAAGCCGGGCGAGCGGGCCAGTCGGCCACGTAGTCCCGGCAGCCGCCTTCTCGGGCGCCGAGACGCTTCGTGCTCATCGTCTTTTCCCCTCCGTCAATGTCTGAACAGCACAGTCATCGGGCGGCAGTGAGCAGTACCCGTTTGCGGAGGAGCGGGAGTTCGGCTCGGCCGAACATCTGGCGTTTGACCATGCCGCTGAGATCGAGGTCGTTCGTGGTGAGTGCGGCGATTCGTCCAGGGGCCGGGCGCGGGCGCCGTCCTATGTGCCCTGCCCGGCTTCCTGCGGGTGCGGCGTCCCGTCCGTGACAGAGAGGCCGTCGGCACCTCGGATGACGGCGTCCCACGTGGAAAGGCCATCGAGCCGCCGCCCGCCGGCCTCGGCGGCCGCGCGAAGGGCGAAGCTCCCCAGGGGGAGGCGTAGAGGCGGGTCCACGCTGTCCACGAGGGCGAGGAGTGCGGGCACAGTGGCTTCGGGAGGCGGCAGGGCATCGGGAGTCAGGGTCGGATCGAGCGCGTCGTGCAGGGGGCCGTACGCAGGGTGCGGGACGGAGCGCGGTGCGGCGGAGAACCAGCCGGTTGCGTATCCGCCGGGTTCGAGGACGGTGACCTTGATGCCGAACGGCGCGACCTCTTCGGCCAGCGCTTCCGACATGCCCTCCAGGGCCCACTTCGTGGCGCAGTAGAGGCCCATGCCCGGGTACGCCTCGATCCCACCGCTGCTCGACACCTGGATCAGGTGGCCGCCCCTTTGCGCCCGCAACAGTGGGAGCGCGGCCTGGATGACGGCCAGGGTGCCCAGGATGTTGGCCTCGATGACGGCCCGCGCCTCGTGCTCCGTGACTTCTTCCATACAGCCGATGTGTCCGACGCCCGCATTGTTCACGACGACGTCGAGACGCCCGAAGTGGGCGTGGGCGCGCTCGACGGCGGCGAACACCGCGGTTCGGTCGGTGATGTCCAGCGGGAGAGGCAGTACGGCGTCGCCGCTCTCGTCGGCGAACGCCTGGAGCGTCGCTCCGCTCCGGGCCGCCACGGCGACCCGGTCACCGCGGGCCACAGCGGCCTCTGCCCAGCTCCGTCCGAAACCGCGTGAAGCCCCGGTGATGAACCAGACCTTGCCCACATGTCCTCCGCGGAAACTCGGGAGCCGCCGGCCGCGACAGCCTGCGGCGAATGACGGTGATTACCGGCTGCCGCCCCGGCGGCTCCCGATCGAGGTGATCACTCGCTCGGCCTGCTCATCAGATTGGCAGACCTGTCGATGAATCGTCTAGAAAACTGCTGGAAATCTTGTTGAGGGGGTCGTCCGGCCGTGAGCCGGACGGCCTTTGCTCTTACTGACTTCGGCTCGTTAGGGTGAATCTTCGCGAAGTTCCTGAGGGGCCTGCGGTGGTGGCTGTATTCCGTGGTGTGTGAGGTATGGGGCGCCGCCGCCGGGAAACGATACGGATGCGGGCGGCCGAGCTGTTCGAGCAGGAAATCAAGCCGCCGGAGGTGGCAAAGCGCCTGCGGATGAGCCTGAAATCGGCTTGCCAGTGGCACCAGTTGTGGCGGGACGGGGGCCGTGAGGTTCTGGCCCCGCGTGGCCCGAGCGGGTCGAGACGCCGTCTGTCACCGCGCTGCCTGGAGAAGCTCGCCGGATATCTCGAGCAGGGTCCGGCCGCGCACGGCTGGGTGGAGGACCGGGTGTGGACCGCCGCTCGGGTGGCCACGCTGATCGGCCGGAAGTTCCACGTCTCCTACAGCGTCTCGGGGACCACGCGGCTGATACCGGCTCGGCTTCAGCCCGCAGGTCCCCGCGCGCAGGGTCGCCGAGCGCGACGAGCAGGCCGTCACCGTCTGGAAGGAGGCGGCCTGGGCGGAGGTAAAAGGACCCGGGCGGCCTGCGGGGGCTACATCTGCTTCGAGGACGAAGCCGGGTTCACCCGACGGCCGCCCCGGAGACGCACCCGGGGCCGGCGCGGCCACACCCCGGCCGTGACCGTCAGCGGGCGCCGCTCGGGGCGCCTTTCGGTGGCCGGACTGATCACGGTACGGCCCGGCTCCCGCACCCGGCCGGGCCACCGCCTGCGCACCCACCGAACGGGCAAGAGCAAGCGCCGCAGCATGGGCGAGCGTGACTTCATCGCACTCATCGACGGCGTCCCCCAGCTCCTCAAGGCACCGATCGTGCTGGTCTGGGACCGGCTCAACACCCACGTCTCCCACGCCATGCGCGAGCTGATCACCGAACGTGAGTGGCTGACGGTGTTCCTGCTGCCCGCCTACTCGCCCGACCTCAACCCGGTCGAGGGCGTATGGGCACACGTCAAGCGCAGCCTGGCCAACCTCGCCGTACTCGCCCTGGACCGGCTCGAAGCACTCGTACGCAACCGGCTCAAACGCCTTCAGTACCGGCCCGACATCCTCGACGGCTTCATAACCGGAACCGGCCTGGCCCTCGACGATCCAGCGTCACCCTGACAAGCCGAAGTCAGCATGTGTCACACTCCGCCCTCGAATCCGGTCTGGAGGCCCCCACGGGCTCCAGGAGACGGGCATACCGGGACACATTCGAGGCGGCGTGACACTTTTCCGAGGGAGCGTGACAGCGGGTGTCACGCTCACGCCCAGTCAGCGTGACACCCTGCGGACTGTCCTGTGACAGGGAACCTGGACCGATTGCCACCGAAGTTGGATCACCAGTCGGGTCATGTCAGCGCTCCTGGACAGCAGCAGACCCCGACCATGTGCTCGTCGGGGTTCAGCTGCTGAGGCTTCGGTTCAGCCGCAGCAGTCACAGCCGGGGCGGCAGCCGCACGCGTCGCTCTCCTTGGCTCCGGTGGGCAGCACCACTGCGGCCGGGGTCGCGCAGCAGCCCTTGCCCTGCCAGGCGTCGCGGCCCTCCTTCACGGCGATGGCGGCGATGACGAGAGCGGCGACGGGGTCGGCCCAGGACCAGCCGAGGGTGGCATTGAGGACCAGGCCGACCAGGAGCACGGCGGACAGGTACGTGCACAGGAGCGTCTGCTTGGAGTCTGCGACCGCACTGGCGGAGCCAAGTTCGCGGCCGGCCCTGCGCTGGGCAGCGGACAGGAACGGCATGACCGCGAGCGAGAGGGCGGCGATGACGATGCCGGGGACGGACCGCTCGGCCTCGCCGGTGCCGGCCAGCGCGCGGACGGCGTCGATGCCGACGAACGCGGCGAGCGCGAAGAACGACACCGCGATGATCCGCAACGTCCGCTGCTCCCGCGCCTCTCGGGTTGCGTGGTCGGCCGCGGAGAACTGCCAGGCGACCGCGGCGGCGGAGGAGACCTCGATGACGGAGTCGAGCCCGAAGCCGATCAGCGCGGTGGAGGAGGCGATCGTCCCGGCGGTGATCGCGACGACCGCCTCGATGACGTTATAGGTGATGGTGGCCGCGACCAGCAGCCGTATCCGCTTGGTGAGGACGTCGCGGCGGGTCGGGGCCGGGCCTGTGCCGACGGATATCTCGGTGGTCATCGGCAGCAGTCCTTGTCTTCCGCGTCCTCGCAGGTCTTGTCGGCCTCGACGGCCACCACGGCGGTGCGCAGGTCGTCCAGCGCGTGGCCGAGGCGTTCGTCGGCGAGCTCGTAGCGGGTGCGCCGGCCGACCGGTACCGCGACGACCAGACCGCAGTCACGCAGGCACGCCAGGTGGTTCGACAGCCGGGTCCGGGAAATCTCCAGAGCGTCGGCGAGGTCTGCAGGGTGGGCCGGGGCCTCACGCAGGGCGAGAAGGATCCGGCAGCGGATCGGGTCGGCGAGGGCGCGGCCGAACCGCGCCAGCACCTCGATGTCAGCAGCGAGAGTCAGCACACCCACGACAGTACACAAGTCGCTGAATTCAGGAAACCGTGCACTGGCAGCCGGAGCCCCGGGCACCATGACTGATCTCCCGGGGCCCCCATCCTGTGCAAGCGGTTCTACGCGAGCGTGCTCAGGGCCTGCTCAGCCATCTGAAGGCCGACCTGGGCGGCGGCCGTCGCCCCGGCCCCCACCAGCATGGTCTTGACCTGGGTCGCGAACTGCCGCATCCGGCCCGGCTCGGGGTTCGGCGACGTCGCTTCGTCGTGGAGTTCCCGGGCGACGCGCTCCAGCTCCACACGGTCCGTCTCGGGCATGCCCAGGGTGTTGCTGATCTGGCCGACGTACCCGGCCAGCTGGACGAACGCGCTCGGGTCGATGCCGACGGTGTTGTTCTGGGTGACGTTCTGCTGCTCGCCGATGATGACGCCCTGCGCGTTCGGCAGGAAGTTGTTGTAGGTGGTGCCGGGGCGCTGCTGGTTGGTGTGGTCCTGCACACTTCCTCCTGACAGGACGCAGCTGACGCCCTGGGTGGTGATGGCGACCGCGACGGGTTCGGTGCCTACGGGTTCGATGAGGTCGTTCTCTGCCAGGTGGACGAGTGCCTGCTGAAGGTCGGCCTGGGGGATCTCGGCTCCGGCGAAGAACGACCCCGGCGTGGCGAGGAACAGGCTGGGGTCGGTGGGCGACTGGTCTCCTGCGGTGTCGTACAGCCACCGCAGGAAGGCGTCCATCGTGTGCCGGAGGCGAGCGGCGCGGTCGTTCTGCAGGTTCTTCAGGGTGTGCACGGCGACGCGGCCTTCGTCCGTGAGGTGAACGTGCGGCGCACCGCTTCCGTAGGTCCGGGCGAGGTCTGCCAGGCCGCGCTGCTCCAGCTGGAAGGCGAGCACGGACGCGTCTTCGGTGAGTTCCTGTTCTTCGACGAACCGGGTGACGTCGACGTAGTGCCCGGGGTGCTGTTGGGCGTAGGCGTCCAGCCACAGCAGCAGCCGTGCCAGGTGGGCGCTGCTCTCGATCGCCCCGCCGTTCAGCGCGCCGCCTCCCGTGGTCGTGTCCCCCGTCGTGGTGTAGCCAATCACGGTCCGTCGCCTCCGCTTCGGAGCCGTCCGGTACGTGCCGCTGCCGGCCGTCGTGCAATCACCGCTGGTCCCGGCCCGGCGACCCTCAACAGGGCCTCCGGCGAGGGCAATTCGGGCCGCGACCTGGGGATTCCGTCAGCTTGATCGGCTACACCACTCGGCGGGACGCCATCCCTCCCGTCGTGGTGGTCTCGAACTGAACAGGCACGCGCGAAGGGTTGCGGCGGGCTGCTCGCTCCAGGCTCTTGTTAGCTTCCTTGACCAGGCCCTTGGCCCACTTGTCGAGTTCACGCCGGTTGATGCCGTTGCGGGCCACGTTGCCCTCCTGTCGCAGGTGCTTGGCGACAGGGTACGGGCGGGCACTGACAGTCCGACCGTGAGCGAGGAGTAGCCGGTTCATTGAGCGTTTTCAGCGTTGACGCTCCAGGGTGAGGACGGCAGCGGCGATGACCGTCA
>NZ_JBSFUB010000106.1:0-23329 GCF_053591575.1 Streptomyces altiplanensis
GCCGTCGCGTCGCCCGTGCGCAGGGCGTCCAGGAGCGCCGGGGACGCCACCGGGGGCGGGACCTCGGCGCCGCACGGCGGCACCGCCGGGGACACGGGCGAACGGTATGCCTTTCCGCTCTCCGCGCAGACCGAGGCCGGACTCGCGGCACTGGCCCGACGACTGCACCGGCATCTGGAGACGGGCCGGCCGGCTCCGCGGGACGTCGCCTTCACCCTGCAGTCCGGCCGCCGCCACCTCGAACGCCGGGCCGTGGTCGAAGCCGCGACCCTCGGCGAACTGTGCGCCGCCCTGGCCGCCCTCGGCCGGGGCGAGCCGGTTCCTGCTGCCGGTGACCCGCTGCTCGGGGACTGGCTGTCCGGCGCGCAGCACCACTGGCCGCGCCCCGCCGGCGCCCGCAGGATCCCCCTCCCGAACGAGCCCTTCCGCCCTGCCCGTCACCGTCTGGACGCCGCGCCGGACGTGACGGCGCCGGACGTGACGGCGTCCGTGCCGGGGCCCGTGCCCGTGCCCGTGCCCGCGGCCGCCTCCGCGCCGGGCGGGCCCGCCCCCGCCACGCTGGAGCACCTGGTCGCGGTGTACGCACAGGTGTCCGGCGTGCCCGTGGACCGGCTCGATCCCGATGCGCCGCTGGAGGACTACGGGCTCTCCTCGGCCCAGATCGTGCGGATCACCGCGCGCCTGACCGAGGACCTCGGCAGGGACGTGCCCGGCACGCTCTTCTTCGCCCACCGCACCCTGGCGGGTGTCGCGGGCGAGCTCGACGCTCCTTCCCCCGCGTCCCGTACCGCCACCGGGACCGCCGCGCCGGCCACGGTGTCCCGTACCGCCGACGGGGCCGCGCCCCCGGCCGGAGACGGACGGATCGCGGTGGTGGGCATCGCCGGCCGCTACCCGCAGGCCGGGAACATCGAGGAACTCTGGCAGCACCTGCTCGCCGGACGGGACCTCGTCACCCCGCTGCCCGAGGGCCGCCGGGGCATCCAGCCGGCCGGCGCCGAGCCGCCGACCGGCGGCTTCCTCGACGAGGTCGCGGGCTTCGACCCGCTGTTCTTCGGCATCACGCCACGCGACGCCGCCGCCATGGATCCGCAGGAGCGACTGTTCCTGCAGACCGCCTGGCACACCCTGGAGGACGCCGGCTGGACCCGGGCCGTACTGCGCGAGCGCCACGGCGGGCGGGTCGGCGTGTTCGTCGGCTCGATGTACAACGAGTACCCGTTCTACGGGCTGAACGGGCCCCGGCCGGTCGGTTCCGCGATCGCCGGAATCGCCAACCGGGTGTCCTACTTCCTGGACTTGAGCGGCCCGAGCATGACCGTGGACACCATGTGCTCGTCGTCGTTGACCGCCGTCCACCTCGCCGTGTCCGCGCTGCGCGGCGGCGAGTGCGAGGCGGCCCTCGTGGGCGGGGTCAACCTGTCCCTGCACCCCAACAAGTTCGCCGCCCTGGACGAGTTGGGGATGGCATCCACCGACCACCGCTGCCGCAGCTTCGGCGCGGGCGGCGACGGGTTCGTGCCGGGGGAGGGCGTGGGCGCGGTGCTGCTCAAGCCGCTGGCCAGGGCCCTCGCGGACGGCGACCGGATCCACGCGGTGGTGCGCGGCACCGCCGTCAACCACGACGGCCGGACAAACGGCTACACCGTGCCCAATCCGCTGGCGCAGGCGGACCTCGTCGCCCGGGCACTGCGGGACGCCGGTGTCGGCCCGGACGGGATCGGCTACGTGGAGGCGCACGGCACCGGTACGTCGCTCGGCGACCCCGTCGAGGTCGACGGCCTGCGCCGGGTGTTCGGCGACACCCCGCGGGACGACGGACGGCAGTGGCCCATCGGATCGGTCAAGTCGAACATCGGCCACCTGGAGGCCGCGGCCGGCATCGCCGGACTGACCAAGACGGTCCTCCAGTTCCGGCACGGCACCCTCGCGCCGTCCCTGCACGCACGGGAGCTCAACCCCGGGATCGACTGGGAGAACGGCCCGTTCCGTGTGCAGCGCGAGGCCGGGCCCTGGCCGGCCGGCACACCCCGCCGGGCGGGCATCAGCTCCTTCGGGGCGGGCGGTACCAACGCGCACGTCGTCATCGAGGCCCCGCCGGAGCGTCCGGCCGCCGAGCCGGCTCCAGGCCAGGACACCGCGCCCCAGCTGATCGTGCTGTCGGCCCGGACCGAGAAGCAGCTGGACCAGCTGGCCGAGCGCTGGCGGGACATGCTGCGCACCCGTCCGGCGCCGCTGGCGGACCTCGCCCGCACCGCGCAGCTCGGCCGGGAACCCATGCGTGAACGGCTGGCCGTCGTCGTACGGGACACGGCCCGGCTCGCCGATGTGCTCGACCGCCACCTGGCGGGCGACACCTCGGCCGTCGTACGGGGCCGGGCCGGCGCCACGCCCGGCGCGCCCGCTTCACCGGACCTGCCGCTCGACGCCCTGGCCCGTCACTGGGCCGGCGGAGGCGACGTGGACTGGGCCCGGCTGCACCCCGGCCCGCGCCGGCCCGCCGTCGGCCTTCCGGGCTACCCGTTCGCCACGGTGCACTGCTGGCCGGAGCTGCCCGCGGCGGCGGATCCCGGTGCGGCCGGGCCGCCGGACGCGGGTCGGCCGGCACCGGTCGAGCACGGACCTGACGGGACGCCGGCCGCCGGCCCGCCCGCCGCGGCCCCGGCCGCCCCCGCGGAGTCCGTGCCGCTGTACGCACGGGACTGGCAGATCGAGGCGTTCCCGGAGCCGGGGCCCGCGCCGGCCGGGACGGTGCTCTGCCTGCTCGGCGACGAACGGCCGTCCCTCGCCGCGGCCTTCGCGCCCGCCGAGTTGGTGACCCTGCGCCAGGGCACCGACTTCACCGACGTGTCCACGGCCCTCGCGTGCGTGCGCCAGGTGCTGGCCCGCGGACCGGTCACCGGCTTCCTGGACCTGTGCGCGCTCGCCGAGGAACCGGCCGACGAGCACGACGCCGGCCCGTGGACGGCCCGGCTGGCGATCCTGCAACAGGTGCTCGCCGCACGCCCGGCCGACGGCCTGCGCGTCCTGACCGTCACCAGTGGCCTGTTCGCGCTGCCCGGCGTCCCGGTACGGGCCGCAGGCGCCCGGATGTCGGCCTTCGTCCGGTCGCTGGGCGCCGAGTACCCCTGGGTCCGGTCGACCGTACTCGACAGCGACCGCCCCGACCGGCTGGACGAACTCCTCGCGGTGTGGCGGGACTCGGGCCCGTACGGTGAACTCGGGCTGCGCGAGGGCCGGCGTTACCGGCCCGTCCTGGTCCCCGTACCCGCCGGCCCGGCATCCTGGCGGCCCGACCCCGAGCGGGTCTACCTGATCACCGGCGGCACCCGGGGCCTGGGCGCCCTCGCCGCCAGGCACCTGGCCGCCCGAGGCGCCCGCCGGCTGGCCGTGCTCGGTGTACGGCCGCTGCCGCCCCGGCACGAGTGGACCGGCGAGCACCTCACCGGGCCGGCCGCGGAGGCCGTGGCGAACATCCGGGAACTGGAGCGGCTCGGCGCCCGTGTCATGACCCACACCGGTCCGCTGAGCGAGCGCGGCACGCTCGCGGCGTACCTGGACGAGGTGAGGACCGCGCTCGGCCCGATCGGAGGCATCGTGCACTGCGCGGGCCGCCCCGGCAGCGGCCCCGCGCCACTGGTCCGCAAGGACATCGCCGACGTACGGCGGGTCCTCGAGCCCAAGGGCGACGGGCTGGACGCACTGCTGGAGCTGACCGCCGCGGACCCGCTGGAGTTCGTGGTGCTCTACTCCTCCGTCAGCTCCGCCGTCCCCGCCCTCTCCGCGGGCGTCGCCGACTACGCCGCCGCCAACGCCTACCTGGACCTCGTCGCGCGCCACCGCAGCGGTGTCCGGGCCGTGAACTGGCCGGTGTGGCGGCAGACCGGCGGCGGCACCGGCCGGCCGGACGCGGCAGCCCCGGCCGGGCTGGACGCCCTGAGCGACGCGGCCGGGCTCGCCGTTCTCGACCAGGTGCTCGACGGCCCTGCGGCCTCCGTGCTGCTGCCGTGCCCGGCCTCCGGCGGTGCCTTCGACGCGGAGGGGGCGCTGCGGGCGAACCGGCCGCCGGGAGCGCGGGCCGCGGCCCGGGCCGCCGCCGTGCCGCACGGCCACGGCCACGGTCACGGTCACGGCGCGGAGCCCGCGCCGTGGCTGGTGGAGCTGTTCGCACAGGCGCTGCGCATCCCCGCCGCCGAACTGGAGCACGACGTCACGTTCACCGACCTCGGAGTGGAGTCGGTGCTCCTCGGCGAACTGGTGACCCGTATCGAGGAGGTGACGGACCGTCCACTGGACCCGGCAGCTCTCCTGGACCACCCGACGCTCGAGCGGCTGAGCGCCCATCTGGCCGAAGCCGGCCTCACCGCGGCTGTCGCAGGGGCGGCCCCCACCGCCGTCGGGTCCTCCCTCCGGCCGGCCGGGAACGGGACACCCGGCGGCCGGATCGCGGTGATCGGCACGGCCTGCCGCTTCCCCGGCGCTCCGGACCTGGACGCGTTCTGGCACCTGCTGCGCACGGGGGGCTTCGCGGTCACCGAGGTCCCCGAAGGCCGGTGGGACACCGCCGGCCTGTACCGGCCGGAACGCTCGCCCGGGTACAGCGTCAGCAAGTGGGGCGGATTCCTCGACGGGCTGGAGGACTTCGACCCCGAGTTCTTCGGCATGACGGAGCAGGAGGCCCGTGACCTCGACCCGGCGATCCGGCTGACCATGGAGACCACGGCCGCCTGCCTGCGCGACGCCGGCTACACCGACGAGGAGCTGCGCGGCCGGGACGTCGGTGTGTTCATGGGCGCGAGGATGTCGGGGTACCGGCGGCGCATCGGCCTGGAGGACTCCGCCAACGGTCTCGGTGGCGACCAGAACTTCATCGCGGCCCGGGTCGCCCACCAGTACGACTTCCGGGGCCCGGCCCTCGTCGTCGACAGCGCGTGCTCCTCGGCACTGGTGAGCGTGCAGACGGCGGTGCGCAGTCTGCTGGCGGGGGAGTCTGCCGCCGCCCTGGCGGGCGGGGTCGAGGTGCTCCTCGACGAAGAGCCCTACCTCGAGTTCAGTGTCGCGCGGGCGCTGTCGCCGCGCGGCCGGTGCGCCACCTTCGACCAGGACGCCGACGGTTTCGTACCGGGCGAGGGCTGCGGAGTGCTGCTGCTCAAGACACTGGAGCGGGCCGTGGCCGACGGGGACCGCATCCGTGCCGTGATCGACGCCGTCGCCGTGGGGAACGACGGCCGCACCATGGGCCTGACCACCCCCAACCCGGTCGCCCAGGCCCAGGTGGTGCGCACAGCGCTCGCCGGGGCCGGGGTCGGGGCCGACGAGGTGGGGCTGATCGAGGCGCACGGGACCGGCACGCTGATCGGCGACCCCATCGAACTGCGGGCGCTGACCGAGGCGTTCCGTGAGCAGACGGACCGCACCGGTTTCTGCGCGATCGGCAGCGTGAAGTCCAACATCGGGCATCTGCTGAGCGCGGCGGGGATCGCCGGTCTCGTCAAGGCGCTGCTCGCGGTCGAGCACGCCGAGATCCCGCCGACGCTGTTCTGCGAGACGCCCAACCCCCGGTTCGACTTCGCCACGTCGCCGTTCGCACCGGCGACCCGTGGGCGGGAGTGGACCGGACGGCGGGTGGCCGGCGTCAGTGCCTTCGGGCTGGGCGGCACCAACGCCCACGCGATCGTCTCCGAACCGCCCGGCGGGCCGGGCCCGGTCCGCTCACCCCTGCCGGCGCCGGTCTTCTCGCGCCGCCGGCTGTGGCGGGAGCGCCCGTCACAGCCCCGGCAGCAGACGGCGGAGCCCGCCGGGCCGCCGGACACCGGGCAGCCGGACACCGGACCGCTGGTGGCTTCCGTGCTCCGACTGAGCTTCCGCACCCATGGAAAGGCAGGAGTATGACCGCGTTCGCACTCGACCTCGCTTCCGGCCGGCCCCCCGTTGCCCGGGTCACGGGCGCCCCCGGCGCGACGGCCGGGCTGCGCGCGGCCGTCGACGAAGCGGTCGCCGCACACGGCGCGGTACTGCTGCGCGGATGGCGGATAGCCGACGAGGCGTCCGCCGAAGCCGCGGTCCGCGCGGTCACGTCGCAGCCGATGGCCGAGTACGAGCCGTTCGCGCCCAGGACGGAGTACCGGCCCGGACTCCACTCGTCCACCGAGTGGCCGCCGGACCAGCCCATGTGCATGCACCACGAGCTGAGCTACGCCCTGCGGGTACCGGGCCGGCAGGTCTTCGTCTGCCTGACCGCCCCCGAGCACGGCGGCGCCGTCGCACTCGCCGACGGCGCCGCCGTGCTGCGGGACCTGCCCGCCGCGCTCGTGAACCGCTTCGAACGGCACGGCTGGCGGCTGCACCGCACCCACAACGGCCCCGTGGGCGTCACCTGGCAGCAGGCCTTCGCCACCGAGGACCGGGCGGAACTGGAGCTGTACTGCAAGGAGAACGGCATCAGCTGCACCTGGGGGCCCGGCGGCACGCTGCGCACCAGCCGTGTCCGGCCGGCCGTGGTGCGCCACCCCGGCTCGGGCGAACGCGTCTGGTTCAACCAGATAGCGTTCCTCAACGAATGGACCATGGACCCGGCTGTGCGCGAGTACCTGCTCTTCGAGTCCGGGCCGGACGGTCTGCCGTTCAACACGCTGTGCGGCGACGGCACTTCGCTGGACCGCGCCACCGTCGACCTGATCAACGAGGTCTACGAGGCCCACACCGTCCGCGAGCCGTGGCAGGACGGGGACGTACTCGTGGTGGACAACCTCAGGACGGCGCACAGCAGGGACCCGTACCAGGGCGAACGGCGGGTCGCCGTCGCCCTGGCCGATCCGGTGACGGTCAGTCGAAGCTGAGCGAGCGGTACAGCGACACGTCCGGGCTGATCAGGGAACAGGCCCGGACGGTCGCGCCCACCTTCTCCACATAACCCGGGTCCGCGGTGTCCAGCAGCACCCCCAGCATGGTGCCGCTGTGCGCCGCGACCACACCGAGCGCCCCCACCTCGCGGGCGATCCGCGCCACGTCGGCCAGGGTGCGCTTGGGCCACAGCGCCTGGTTCATCTCGGCACTGCGGGTGGCGATGCCCCCGACCTCGGCCAGGTCGCGCCGGGCCACGGCGGAGGTCATCCGCTCCAGCAGGACCGCGTACTCGCGGCGGTCGGCCGCGCTGAACGGCTTGGCGAGCCGGTTGAAGGCGACGGTGTCGACCGTGCCGCCCTCGTCCATGCCGACGATCGTCATGGTGGGCAGTGATCCCAGCAGCGCACGCAGCCGCACCCGGCGGTGGTCGAAAGCGACCACCCCCGGGTAGAGCACGCCGTCGGTCGGCTCGACCCGCCGCAGCAGGTCCTCCAGCCGGCGCGGCGGCAGATCCAGCCCGACGGCGTTCGCCACCGCGCGGGCCGTGGCCACCAGGTCGGCCGAGGAACTGGCCATGCCCTTGCCCTCGGGAAGGTTGCCGTCGAGGGTGAGCACCCCGCCGGGCGGGCCGCCCGCGCACTCCAGGACCATCTCGGCCATCCGGCGGGCCTTGCTCTTGGCCGCCGGGTCCACGGTGACGCCTGCCAGCTCCGGATCGACCCGGTAGCAGGCCATGGTCCACCGGGCGACCGGCAGGGTGACGAGGAAGTCGGCGCCGGGTGCGGGGAGCCTGCCCTGCAGCAGTTCCCCGAAGGTCCCGAAGCAGGTGCTCACCCCGGTGGCGCCCCGGTGCAGGACCGGGGCGCCACCGGCGGCGGGAACGCCGTCCACCTGCATCAGGCCCGCGGGCAGCGGGCGGCGACCAGGGCCGCCACGTCCGGGGCCCGGGTCCTGACGAAGTAGTGACCGCCCTCGTCGAAGCTGTACAGCGCGACCGAACCGGCGGCCTGCTCCCAGAGCTTGTAGCGCTGCTGCGGCTCCCGGGTGGTCGGGTCGTCGGCCGTGACGACCACCTCCACCGGGGTGGTGAGCCGGGGCGGCCGCGGGGTGTCCTGGAGGGAGAGCAGGTAGTCGTTGGTCGAGCAGACGTCGTGCCGGTAGGCGTGACCGACCTGCTCGGAACGTTCCGCCTTGAACATGTCCAGCTCGACGTAGACGCTGTCGCCGCGCAGCCGGGCGGTGATCTCCCGGTTGGTGAGAGCGGTGACCTCCGTGCTCTCGCGGTGGAGTTCGGCCGGGTCCTCCAGCAGCAGGGCACCGATGAACACCCGGTCCGCGGGCCGGCCGGCGATCTCCAGCAGCCGGGCCGCCTCGATCGCGTACGTACCGCCGGCGCAGTGGCCCCACAGCATGACCGGCCCGTCGGGCAGTTCACGGACCACCCGCCGGGCGATCGCCGCCACGTCCTCGAGGGGCTCGTCGGGCCGGCTGATGTCGTGGCCGGGCAGTTCGACCGCCGACACCGCGATCCCCTGTGGCGCCAGCTCCCTGGCGAGCAGCTGGAAGTTGACCGCGTTACCGCCCGCGTAGGGGAAGCACACCAGCGTGGCCCGGGTGCCGTCGTCCGGTGCGGACAGCTGCTGCAGCAGGCTCTCGGAGCCGGCCGGACCCGCCCCGGCCGCGACGCCGCCGTGCCCGGCGGCCGCGGCGTCGATCACCGCGGCCAGGTCCCGCAGTACCGGGTTGGCGACCAGTTCCCGCAGCGACACCAGACGGTCGAGCTTGACCATGAGCCGGACGGCGGCCAGCGACGTGCCGCCGAGGGCGAAGAAGTCGTCGTCGCGCCCGATCCGGCCCACCAGCACCCCCAGCACCTCCGCCCACGCGGTGGCGAGCCTGCCCTCGGTCTCGGTGGCGGGCGGCAGGTAGGCGGAGACGCCCTGCCCCAGCTCGCCCGCGAGCCCCGCCAGCAGCTTCTTGTTCGTCTTGCCGTTCTCGGTGAGGGGCAGGGCGTCCAGGCGGTGGAAGTACGACGGCACCATGTACTCGGGCAGTGTGCCGGCGAGGAAGTCACGGAGGTCGGCCGTCTGCACGTCCTCCGCGCCGGTGTGGAAGGCCACCAGGTGCTTGGTCTCGTCCTGCGCTCCCGAGATCACCACGGCGGCCTCCGAGACCCCCGGCATCTGGAGCAGCCGGTTCTCTATCTCGCCGATCTCGATCCGGTACCCGCGCACCTTCACCTGCTCGTCCCGCCGCCCGAGGAACTCGATGGTCCCCTCGGGCAGCCACCTGCCGTAGTCACCGGTCCGGTACAGCCGGGTGTCCGGCAGGTACGGGTCCTCGGTGAACGCCTGGGCGGTGCGCTCCGGGTCGTTGATGTAGCCGCGGCCGACGCACACCCCGGAGAACGTGATCTCCCCGGGAGCACCGAGCGGAACGGCACGCAGCCGCTCGTCGAGGATGTAGGTGTTCACGTTGCGCAGCGAGCGGCCGACGTTGACCACGGCGAGATCCCGCTCCGGCACCCGGTCGAGCACCGCGTGCATGGTGTCGTCCGACACCTCGGTCGCGCCGTAGGCGTTGACCAGCCGGATGTCCGGGTAGAGCGCGAACCACCGCTTGACCAGGCTCACCTTGAGCGCCTCGCCGGTGACCGAGACGGAACGCAGATCGCCGAGGGCGCGCCGGCCGCCCTCCAGGTTGGCCAGCATCACGTCGAGGTAGGCGGGAACGATCTGGATCACCTGGATCCCGCCGGCGGCCACCAGGCCGATGAACCGGTCGACGTCCAGTTGTGTCCCGGTGTCGACGATCAGTGTCGAGCCGCCGGCCAGCAGCGGCGCCAGCATCTGCCAGAGCGAGATGTCGAAGCACTGGGAGGCGGTCTGGGTGACCACCTCGCCGGGCTGCAGCTCCATGTCGTCGACCTTGGCGTACAGGTGGTTGAGCATGCCCTCGTGCTCGCACATCGCCCCCTTGGGGGCACCGGTCGAGCCGGAGGTGAAGTAGATGTAGGCGAGCCGGCCGGGCGCGACCGGGCGGCGGGGCGCGTCGCGGCGCGGTGTACGCCAGGCGTCGGACACCAGCAGCGTGTGGCAGGCGCGTCCGATGTGCTCGACCGCCGTGCGCAGGACTTCCTCGCTGCCCGGTTCAGTGACCGCGAAGCGGCAGTCGCTGCGCTCCAGCTGGCCGCCCACCCGGCCGGCCGGGAAGTCGGGCCTGACCGGCAGATAGACACCGCCTGCCTTCAGCACGCCGAGGGTGGCGGCGATCCAGTCGAGGTTGCGTTCCATCACGACCGCCACCACGTCCTCGTCGCGCAGACCGCGTTCGAGCAGGGCGTGGGCGATCCGGTTGGCCCGGTCGTCGAGCTCCCGGTAGCTCCAGCGCGCCTCGCCGTGCGCGGCGGCCGTCTCCTCGGCCCGGAGCCGTACCTGCTCCTCGAAGAGCTCCACGAACAGCGGGCCGGGCAGCGGGCGGCGGGGGCCGGACAGCCCGGTGCGCTGGAACGCCAGCTCCGGCTCGGAGAGCAGGCTCTGTTCGTGGTGTGCCGCGTCCGGGTCGGCGGCGAGCAGGGACAGGGCCTTCAGGTGGTAGCCCGTCAGCCGCTCGGCGTGGTCCGCCGTCATCACATCCCGGCGGTGGGTGAGCGTCATCACCAGGTCGGCGTCGTAGTGGACCGCGTAGGCGGCCTCCGGCTCGGGTGCTGAGCCGGTACGCAGGTCGAGGAGCGTCTCCGGTTCCTCGGCGGCCACCGGATCGGCCAGCGCACGGGACGCCTCGGCCACCAGCTCCCGCCAGGTGCCGTCGGTCAGCGCGGCGGCATGCGCGGACCGGCCGGAGTTCGTCAGCAGGCCGGTGACCAGGCTCTTTTCGGAGGTGAGGGCGCCGAGCACCTTCAGGTGCGCGGCGAACAGCACCGTGTTCAGGTCGACGCCCAGCTGGTCCGCCCGTGCGCACAGCGCGGAGGCCAGTTCGGTGCCCAGGGCGTCCCGCCGCCGGGCGCGTCCGGGCTCGGGGGCGGCGCCGGCGGTCGTCCACCGCGGCACCACGGTCCCGGCAAGCGGCTGCGTGTCGGTCATGTGGTCTCCTGAGTGCTCGTCAAGCGGGTCGTCAGCGGGTCGCTACGTGCAGATGCGCCGCGGCTCGCTCGGCGCGGTCCGCGGCGGTGACGGCGTCGGGCCCGGTCGCGATGGCGTAGCCGAACCGGTCCCGGAACGAATGAGTGATCCGCAGTACCGTGCCGGGCGTGACCGTGATCCGGGCGTCCTCCACCCCGGGCAGCGCCCGGGCGTCCGCCGGGCCGCCGACCGCCGTGACGGTGCCCGGCCGCCCGGCCAGCGCGAACCGGATCGAGGCATGGGCGAGCGGCCGCGGATCGAGCCGGGCGGTGTCGCCGGCCGCCCTGGCGACCGCCGCGGCCACCAGGTCCACGCCCGCGGCCCTGTCGACCAGAGCCGGGATCATGCCGCCGGCCAGCCGGGGGTTCACCTCGATCACGACGGCGGTGCCCCGGTCGTAGCGCAGTTCGGTGTGGGCGGGTCCCCAGCCGAGCCCCAGCGCCCCGACCGCGCGCAGCGCGGTCTCCGCCAGCTCCGGCGGAGCCGACGGCGCGGGGAAGTCGTGGCCCCGCTCCACGAAGTACGGGTGCGGTCCGAGGTGCTTGGCGACCACGCCCACCACGGAGTCGTCGAAGGTCTCCACCGAGAACTCCGCGCCGCCGGCGTACTGCTCGACCAGCATCAGCGCGGGCATCGGCCGGCCGCGCTCGTCGACCGGGGCGTCGAGCAGCCCCGCCGCGGCCTCGGTCAGCTCCAGCGGCCCGGAGCACAGCCGCACCCCGGTGGAGCCGGAGCCGGTGGTCGGTTTCACCACGACGGGGAAACCGATCTCCGCCGCGGCGGCCTGCGCCCCGGCGAGCGACGTGACGGCACGGAACTTCGGCACCGGCACCCCGGCGGCGGCCAGCACGGCGCGCTGCCGCTCCTTGTGGCGACAGCGCGTCAGGGCCTCCGGGTCCGGCGCGGGCAGCCCGAGAGCCCGCGCGGTGTGCGCCGCGGCAGCGATGAAGTACTCGGAGCTGGAGGTGACCCCGGCCAGGCCGTCCCCGTCCGCCAGGCGCCGGCAGGCGTCGAGCACCGCGTCGAGGTCGCCGGTGTCGAGCACCAGGTGGTCGACCTCGTCCTCGGCGAGGTACGGGTAGCGCCCGGGCTGCGCCGCCAGGACCACCGGACGCAGACCGCGGTCCCGGGCCGCCCGGCAGAACTGCCGCCCGGAACCGGTCGTGTTGCTCTCGACCAGCGCGAACCACGTCATGGCAGGGCCCCTTCCGGCTCCTTCGCCGCACTCCCGGTGAGCGCACCCCCGGTGAGCGCGGCCACGGCGGCGGCGAGTTCACCGGCCGCCGCGCCGCGCCGCTCGCGCAGCGACCGCAGCCACTGCGCGTGGTCCGACAGGTCGGCGAGCGCGCTGTCGAAGACCGGGCCGAACTGCCCGGGGCCGCCGCCGAACCGCTGCTCGGCCACCAGCGCGGGCAGCGAGATCTCCGCGTCGTGCAGCTCGTCCGGCAGGTCCTCGGCGCTCAGCCGCTCGGCCCCGCGCTCCACGGCGTGCCGCACCGCCTCGCCCACCACGGTGTGGGCGGCACGGAACGGTACCCCCTGCCGCACCAGACGGTTGGCCAGGGCGGTGGCCCCGACGAAACCTTCCTCGGCGCGGGCGAGCATCCGCTCCGTCACCGGACGGCCGCCGCCCACCAGCGCACGGGCCAGCACGGTGCCTTCGGCCACCGCGCGCAGGCCCGGCCAGACGGCGGCCACCGCTTCGGTACCGACCTCGATGGAGTTGGTGAACGGCGTCGAGCGCATGGTGGCCGCGGCCGCCGTCCAGGCCCCGATCGCGGCGCCGGCCTTGGCCTTGACGTGTTCGAGCAGGAACGCGTTGCGTTTCTGGGGCATCGCGGAACTGCCCCCGACGAGCCGGTCGGGGAAGGCGACGAAGCCGAACTCGGCGCTGCTCCACAGCTGGAGATCGGTGCCGAGCCTGCTGAGGGTCAGGGCCGCCCCGGCCGCCGCGGCCAGCGCGTGCAGCGCCGTGTCGCGGCTGGCCACGGCGTCCACCGCGTGCCGTGCGGGGCCCGCGAAACCCAGCAGCCGGGCGGTGCGGGCGGGGTCCACCGGCAGGTCCGTGCCGGCGACGGCGCTCGCGCCCATCGGACATCGGTCCAGGTCGTCCACGCAGCGCCGCAGCGCCGTGATGTCCCGGCCGAGGGCATGGGCGACGCCCACCAGGCAGTAGCCGTACGTCACCGGAAGCGCGGCCTGGTAGTGGGTGTGGATCGGCATGACCGCGTCCCGGTGGGCCCGGGCCCGGGCCAGCAGTACGGCCTGGGTCCGGACCAGTTCCGAGACCAGCGAGGCCAGTTCGGACCGCAGGCGCAGTGCCGTGGCGGTGGCCTTGAGGTCGTTGCGGGAGCGGCCGGTGTGCAGACGGCCGCCCGTGGACTCACCGAGCTCCCGCGACAGCAGCTGCTCGTAGGCCATGTAGAGACCGCGGGGCGTGGGCACGCCGTGCAGCGCGCGGAAGTCGTCCGCGCGCAGCCGCTCGATCAGCGAGGCCAGCTCGGCGGCGTCGTGGGCGCCGATCAGTTCCCGGTCGGTGAGCATGACGAGATGGGCCAGGTCGATCCGTGTGGTCAGCCGCAGTTCGGCGCTGATCTCGGCCGGTGACGGAGAGCCGTAGACGATGGACTGGATCTGTTTGCCGACGGTGGCGGTGAGACGGCTCATCGGGTTCCCTCCGCGAGAGGACCGGCGCCGCCGGCGTGTCCGGCGGCCCGCCGGACCTCGGCGAGGGCGCGGCGGTCCCAGGCGTACCTGCTCCACCGGTCGGACGGCACCGTCGGGTCCGCCACGTCGGCGGGCGCCTCGGGCAGGGCGCCCGTGAGATCGTGGGCGGCCAGCCACGCGTCGTCGTAGACGGTCTCCTGGTAGCGGTATCCCTCGTCGGGCAGCATCACCAGCACCTTCGCGTCCGGGGTGCGTTCCGCCCACCAGCGGGCGGCCAGATAGGCGGCGCCACTGGTGGGGCCCTGGAACAGCGCGCTCGTGGAGTGCAGCAGACGGGTGGCGCCGAACGCCTCCGCCGCCGTGCACCAGTGCACCTCGTCGAACGTACGGTGGTCGAGGTTGCCCGGCATCAGGCTGTTGCCCAGACCGCGCAGCGTCCGATGGCCGTCCGGCTGCCCGAACAGCACGCTGTGGTGGCTGTCGACGCCGACGGCGTGCACCTGCCGGCCGCCGGAGCGCAGCGCTCGCGCGATGCCGCACATCGAACCGCCCGAACCCACCGGACCGACCAGGCAGTCCACGGAGCCCAGCGTCCGCTCGATGTGCTCGGCGACGATCGAGTAGGAGGCGGGATTGTCGGGGTTCTCGTACTGCTCCGGGCAGAAGCTGTCCGGCTGCTCGGCCCGGATCTCGGCCAGCCGCTTGAGCCGGGCCTCCTGGAATCCGCCGACCTCGGCGGGCTCGGCACAGATCTCCACGCGGGCACCGAGGTCGGTCAGCCGGCGCAGCAGCGGCGGGTCGATCACCGGGTCGCTCACCAGCACCAGCGGACGTTTCATCAGGGCTGCCTGCATCGCCAGCGCCAGACCGAAGGTGCCGGAAGTGGTCTCCACAATCGTCGTCGCGAGGCCGAGCGCGCCGTCGCGCTCGGCCTTGAGCAGGATGTGCCGGGCCGGCACCAGTTTCATCAGGGTGAAGGCCGCGCCGTACAGGTTGCGACCGAGCCGGATGATCCGGGGCAGCAGCAGCGCCTCGGTCGTTTCGCGGTATGCATTTACAGCCATTGTGCTCCCCTGGGAGGGCTGCCATTCACCGCTCCACCGTCGCCGATGGCGGCCGGTTGGTCTGCTCAACAGTGAACAGACGCCGGCGTCGCGCCTGCCTACGTTTGCCGCCATGGAAGCAACGGAGGAGCAGAAGATTCTGGGAATCGTCCGCGACGTACTCGGCAAACCCGAACTGGGCCCCGACGACGACCTCTTCGACCACGGAGGCACGTCACTCGCCTTCGTGCGGGTGCTCGCGGAAATCGGACAGGAACTGCACG
Source organism: Streptomyces altiplanensis (assembly GCF_053591575.1). Taxonomy (NCBI): domain Bacteria; kingdom Bacillati; phylum Actinomycetota; class Actinomycetes; order Kitasatosporales; family Streptomycetaceae; genus Streptomyces; species Streptomyces altiplanensis. The sequence continues at coordinate 14,962 of NZ_JBSFUB010000106.1, forward strand.
TCAGGGTGCGTGTGGGGGACCTGGGAGGCGTGGCCACGCCACGGAACATCACGGAGTGCGTCGTCAGGGAACAGGCCGTTGCGGCCGCCAACAGCGAAGGGGATCCGGCATGACGCAGAACGCCAAGGCGGGGGAGTTCTCACTGACACCGCAAGAGCTCTCGCAGTTTCACGAGAATGGTTTCTTCGGGCCGTTCAAGGTCTACGAGATCGAGGAAATGCGCAAGATATGGCGCACCGAGCGGCTCGCTTTGATGGACCGCAGCAACGCGATCTACCAGGAGGAGGCCGCGCAGTCGGGAAACACCAACATTTCCAACTACGACCGGCACCTGGACAATGATTTCCTCGCAGATCACGTCTGCAATCCCCGCATCACCGAAAAGGTCGCCGGAGTTCTCGGCCCCGACGTGCTGTGCTGGCGCACCGAGTTCTTCCCCAAGTACCCCGGCGACGAGGGCACGGACTGGCACCAGGCCGACACCTTCGCCAACGCCTCGGGCACCCCGCAGATCGTGTGGACCGGCGACGAACTCGTCCACTTCGGCGGAACGCTGACCGTGTGGACGGCGTTCACCGAGGCGAACGAGGACACCGGATGCCTGCAGTTCATACCGGGCAGCCACCAGAAGATGATGTACGACGAGACGAAGAAGATGCACTACGACCCCGACCGCATCAACGCGGAGGTGAAGGGGGGCGTCCCGCGCGGCTTCTTCGGCTACGACTACCGCGAACTGCAGATCGACAAGGACTTCGTCCCCGACGAGTCGAAGGCCGTCCCGATGGTCATGCGTCCCGGTGAGGCCATCATGTTCTGGTCGACCCTGATGCACGCCTCGCTGCCGCACAACGGCAGGACGGACGAGATGCGGCTCGGCTTCGCCAACCGCTATGTGCCGACCTCGGTACGGGTCTACCCGGACTCCGACGAGGTCATCGAGTACGGCGGCCGGGTCAGCCTGGAACGCTTCGGTTCCGTCCTGGTGTCCGGCACCAACGAGTACGACCACAACGTGATCGCCACCCGGACCACCACGGGGCACCCCTTCACCACGCGCTGACCCGCCCGCCCGGGAGATGCTGCGCTCGGCCCCGGTCCGCGCGGCATCGCGACTTCGAGGACGACTGCATGTTCGCAGCCCTGGAACACTTCGCCGGCGCAGGGACGACGCTGCGCGGACACTCTGCGGGAGAGCGCGGCCGCCCCGCCGTGGTGATCGCCTCCGCCTGCGGGATGCCGGCCGCGCTCTGCGAGCCCTGGATGCGGCACCTGGCCGATTCGGGCCACCACGTCGTGACCTGGGAGACCCGCGGTCTCTTCGGCGACGTCGGACCGGGCAGTGCCGCCGCCTTCGACGCGCTCGCCCACGACGTCGGCGCCCAGGCCGGTGACCTGCTCGCCCTCATGGACCATCACGGCATCGCCTCCGCCCACGTGATGGGGCTGTGCGGCGGTGCCGTGATCGCCCTGCGGGCCGCGGCGCGCCGGCCCGACCGGATCTCCTCGCTCAGCCTCTGGCACGGCGACTTCTCCGGCACACCCGGTCCCATGACCGGACATCAGCAGAACCTGCGGGCCCTGCTCGCGATGGCCGCGCAGAGCCGGCAGGACGCCTCGGCGATCAATGCCGCCCTGGCCGGCAGCGCCCGCGCCGGAGTCCCCGCCGAGGTCGCCGACCTCGTCATGTACCCCTACTCCGGCGACGAACTGTTCTACCGCTACGCCGCGCTGACCCTCGCCACCATGACCGAGGACATCACCCCGGCCCTGGACGGCCTGGACATCCCCACGCTGATCGTCACCAGCGAGGACGACCACACCGCCCACCCGGACGGTTCCCACCGCGTCGCGGCCCGGCTGCCCGGTGCCGGACTGCGGGTCGAACCGCACGGCGACCACATCTCCGTGTTCGCCGCGGGCCGGCGCCTCCAGCAGATCCTCGCCGACTTCGTCGGCGGCACCTCTGTGCTCACACCCCGGGCCTGAACCCGACCGCATCATCCGTACGAGGGGGGACGACGACATGGCCGCGCACCGGGAACCCGCCGCGCACGAGCAGGACATCGACTGCCGCATCCGGCTGGCGCACGCCGACTTCATCATGGCCAACCACGTGGTCCACGGCGTCCGCGTGATGCCCGGGGTCACCTTCCTGGACCTCGTCCTGCGGGTCCTCGTCGCGCAGGGGATGGACCACCGGCGACTGGCGCTGCGGGACGTCCTGTTCTCGGAGCCGGTCGTCGTCCGCGAGGGCCATGAGCGCGAACTGCGCGTCACGGTCGCCGCCGGAGCGGCGGGGACCCGGTCCGGAACCGGCGGCACCGGCCCCGGCCCCGGCAGTGTGCGCCGTGTGCGGGTGGAGAGCCGGTGGCTGCGCGACGGCACCCCGTGTGCCCCCTGGCGGGAGAACGCGCGCGCCGAACTCGTCGACTGCGACGAGCCGTTGCCCCCGCCGCTCGACATCGCCGCGCTGCGGGACACGGCCGACCGCCGGGACATGGAAACGCTGTACGCCCGTACCCGCCGGGAGGGCATCCGCCACGGCGGGCCGATGACCTGCGAGGGCGAGCTCCACCGGAGCGGCGGCGCGTTGCTGGCGTCCCTGAGGCTGCACCCCTCCGGTGCCGCGCACGAGGACGGCTTCCACTTCCATCCGGGAAAGGCGGACGCTTCCACCCTGGTCGCGTTCGGCCAGAACGAGGATGTCGGCGAGGAGCCGTTCATCCCCTTCCACATCGGGTGGTTCCGTGCCCCCGAGCCGGTGGGCGAGACCTTCCACGTGCATGTGGCCCACCCCGAGGTCGCGTCCGGCTCCGGCGACCTGGTGCGCAACGACTACACGATCCACGACGAACGGGGCCGGCTGCTGGCCGAGTTCCGTGACATGTCGTGCAAGCGCATCCGGCACCCGGAGCTGATCACCCGGCTGCTGGAGGAGGTCGATGCGCCCCGCACCGGCCACGTCCAGGACACGGAGGCCGGAGGAAGCGGCGGCGCGCCGGCCCCCGGCACGGACGGCGCGGCGCTGTCGGTGGCGACGGCCCGCCTCGTGGAACTGGTCGGGGCGGAGCTGGGGCGCCCGGCCGCCGAGGTCGCGCCGGACACCGGCTTCTACGACCTGGGGCTGGACTCCGTGGCACTGCTGCGCATCGGGGAGCGGCTGGAGGAACTGGTCGGCGCCACCCTCTACCCGACACTGCTCTTCGAGCACGGCTCCGTCGGCGCCCTGGCGCACCACCTCGCGCAGACCTACCCCGGGGCCCTGACGGCCGCGGGCGTTGTGACCGCGGGCGCCGTGACCGCCCGCACCGGACCGGACGGAAGCGGGCCGGACGGCACCGGCCGGGTGGGCCCCCGGGAGGCGACCGCGGGCGACGCCTCGAAGACCACCGTCTGCCGGACCGCCGTATGGACCGACGCCCCGCCCCCTGCCGCGGCCGCTCTCCCGCCGGGCGCACTGGTGGTGCTCGGCGCGGGCCCGGACGACGAAGCCGCCGCCGGGCCGTACGCGGGGGACGGCGCGGAGGGCACCGCCCGCCCGGTGGTCACCGTGGAACCCGGTACGGCGTACGTCCGGCTCGGCTCCGGCGCGTACCGGCTCGACCTCACGGACCGGGAGCAGCTCGGCCGCCTCCTGGCGGACCTCGCCGCCGAAGGCGTGCGGCCCGCCGGTTACGTACTGCGCCCGGGGGAGAGGCCCGCCGCCGAGCTGTGGGCCCTCTGCGCCGCGCTGGTCGACGCACGGCCCGTCGCCCCGACGCCGGTGCTGGTCCGCACGGTGTTCCCGGCCCCGCCCGAGCACGCCGCGCTCGCCGCGCTCGCCTCCACGGTCACCGCCGAGGTCCCGGCGCTGCGCTGCCGGCTCGTCGAGACCGAGCGGGACGCCCCGGCCACCCCGGCGGCCGTCGAGAGCGAACTGGCGGACCTGGCGGCCCCGGCCCCGGACGGGCCCGCCGACGCCTGGGTGCGGCACGCCGCGGGCCGCCGGCGGGTACGCCGCTGGGCGGCGACGGAACCGGGCCCCGCCGGTCCCGGCAGCCCGTTCACCGACGGCGGGGTGTACCTGATCACCGGCGGCGCCGGCGGTCTCGCGGCTCTGCTGGCCGAGCACCTGGTCACCGGCCACCGGGCGCGCCTGATGCTGGCGGGCCGGCGTCCGGAGGACGAGGCCGGCTGCACGGAGCGCATGGCCGCCTGGCGCGCGCTGGGCGGCGACGTCCGGTACGTGGCGGCCGATGTCTCGACCCGGGCCGGCGCCGAGGCGGCAGCGGCCGCCGCACGCCGCGCCTTCGGCCGGATCGACGGGGTCCTGCACTGCGCCGGGACCGTCCGCGACGGGCTGTTCTTCCGCAAGCGGCCGGGCGACCTGGCCGCCGTCTGCGCCGCGAAGGTCGACGGGACGATCCACCTCGACGCGGCCACGGCCGACGACGGCCTCGGCCTCTTCGTGCTCTTCTCCTCGCTCTCCGGTGTGCTGGCCAACCCCGGACAGGCGGACTACGCCTACGCCAACGCCTTCCAGTTCCACTTCGCCGAGCACCGCGCAGCGGTCCGCACCGGCCGCTCCCTCGCGGTGGCCTGGCCGCTGTGGGAGGACGGCGGGATGCGGGCCGACGACGATGCCGTACGGCGGTCCACCGCACGGACCGGGATGGTGCCGCTGCCCGGCGCGGCCGGGCTCGAAGTGCTGCGACGGGCCGTACGCGGGGATCACAGCGCTCTCGCGGTGCTGCACGGCGATGCCGGCCGGGTCCCCGCGCTGCTCCCCGCCCCCGCCCCCACGGCCGCCGAACCCGCGCCCCTGCCCCTGCCCGCCCCTTCGCCCGCGCCCGTGGCCGGGGCCGCCTTGGACGAGGGCCCCCACCGCGGTGACGGTCCCCGGGGAAACGCCGCCGGAGACGACGAGGGGGAGGACACCGGGGACGACGAGGGGGCGATCGCCGTCATCGGGCTCGCGGGCCGCTATCCCGGCGCGCCCGACCTCGACACCTTCTGGCGCAGGCTCGCCGAGGGCGTCGACAGCATCGTCGAGGTCCCCGCCGACCGCTGGGACCACAGCGCCCACTTCTCGGCGGACCGCGACGCCCAGGGCCGCACGTACAGCCGCTGGGGCGGGTTCCTCGACGGGGTGGACCGCTTCCAGCCCGCCTTCTTCGGGATCTCCCGCAAGGAGGCCGAGCGGATGGACCCGCAGGAGCGGCTGTTCCTCACCGCGAGCTGGCACGCCCTGGAGAACGCCGGCTACCCGGCCCGGACCCCGGCGGTCCGCGGTGCCGGCGTCTTCGCGGGTGTGATGTGGAACCACTACCAGCTCCTCGCCGAGGAGGCGGGCGGAGTCGCCCCCACCGCCATGCACGCCTCCGTGGCCAACCGCGTCTCCTACACCCTGGACCTGCACGGCCCGAGCATGGCCGTCGACACCGCCTGCTCGTCGTCCCTGACCGCGCTGCACCTCGCCTGCGAGAGCATCCGCAGGGGCGAGTGCGGACTGGCACTCGCCGGCGGGGTGAACGTCTCCGTGCACCCGCAGAAGTACCTCCAGCTCGCCCAGGGGAAGTTCCTCTCCACCGACGGCCGTTGCCGCAGCTTCGGCGAGGACGCGGACGGATACGTGCCCGGTGAAGGGGTCGGCGTGGTGGTGCTCAAACCGCTCGGCCGGGCACGGGCCGACGGCGACCACATCCACGGGGTCATCCGGGCGACGGTCCTCAACCACACCGGTCGCACCAGCGGTTTCACCGTGCCCAGCCCCGCCGCGCAGGGCGAACTCGTCCGTGCGGCGCTGGACCGGGCCGGCTGGGACCCGGCCACCGTCGGCTGCGTGGAGGCGCACGGCACCGGCACCGAACTCGGCGACCCGATCGAGGTCGAGGGGCTGCGGAAGGCATTCGACGGATCCGGCGCGGCCGAGGGCTCGATCGCCCTCGGCTCGGTGAAGTCCAACATCGGACACCTGGAGAGCGCGGCCGGCATCGCCGGACTGACGAAGGTGCTCCTGCAACTCCGCCACCGCGAACTGGTGCCGTCGCTCCACTCGGACCGGACCAACTCCCACATCGAGTTCGGCGGCACCCCGTTCAGGGTCCAGCGGGAACGCAGCCCCTGGCCGGCCGTCGGCGACACCCCCCGCCGGGCCGGTGTCAGCGCCTTCGGCGCCGGCGGCGCGGGCGCTCACGTCCTGGTCGAAGAGGAGACCCCTGTAGTGCGGCGACCGACCGAACCGCCCGCGGAGAGCCTTTACGTGCTGTCCGCGCGGACCGCGCCGGAACTGCGCGCGTACGCCCTCGCCCACCTGGATTTCCTGCCCCCGGCCGGCCGCTCCGTCGAGTGGGTCGTCGAGCGGGCGGCAGCGGTGCTGGGCATTCCCGCGGAGGCCGTCGGGCCGCACGAACCGCTGTGCGACCTCGGCCTCGACCTGCTGGGGCTGCGCGAACTGGGCGAGGCGACCGGCACCCGGCCCGCACCCGACAGCACCCTCGCGGAACTCGCCGCCCCGGACGGCGACGACGACCCGTACCTCCTCACCGACCTGGCGTTCACCTCACAGGTCGGCAGGACCCCGATGCTCCACCGCCTGGCCGTCGTCGCCTCCGGCATCGGCGAACTGCGGGCCGCCCTGCGACGGTACGCCGACGGCGAGCCGCCCGGCGCGCGTGCCTGCTGGACCACACCCGGCGGCGCTCCCGAACCACCGCGGGCCGTCGCGGAGGCCGACGTGGTCACCGCCTTCCGGGCGGGGCGGCTCGCCGAGGTGGCGGCCCACTGGGCGGCGGGCGGCGACGTCGACTGGACGGCGTGCCATGCCGGCGGCAGCGGCGCGAGACGCCGTCCCATGCCGGGGTACCCGTTCCAGGAGGAGCCGTTCTGGGTGGGGCGCTGGAAGGGCGCTGAAACGGTTTTGCCGGCCGGCTCCGCGACAGCCGGCTCTGGCTCCGGTTCCGGTTCCGGTTCCGGCACCCGTGCCGATGCCTTCGCGATGCCCCCGCGGCAGGCCGTGGAGACGCTTGTGGAACCGGTCGCGGCAGGTGGCGAAGAGGTCGAACTCCGCGTCCTCGACGAGGGAATCGCGCTGCTCGTCATGCGAGACGCGTACGGCAGCAACATGTTCACCGACGCGATGATGCGCGGCCTCCAGGACGCCTTCGCCCGTATCGAGGACGACGACCGCGTCCGCGCCGTGGTGCTCACGGGTACGGAGACCGTGTTCAGCATGGGGGCCACGCCCGAGGGGCTGCGCACCCTGGCCGGAGGAGGCAGCCGGTTCACGGACGTGCCGTTCGTCTACGAAGGGCTCCTGCGCTGCAGCCGGCCGGTGGTCTGCGCGCTGCGGGGCCACGCCTCGGGCGGCGGGCTGGCCTTCGGTCTCTACGCGGACGTCGTCGTGATGGGTCGCGAAAGCGTCTACAGCGCCAACTTCCTCACGTACGGCTTCACACCGGGAATGGGCGCGACCCACGTCCTCGGCGAGCGGCTGGGCGGCGCCCTGGCCGCCGAGATGATGTACACCGGCCGGCCCTGCCGCGGTGAGGAGCTGGAACGGCGCGGGGCCGGTGTCGTCTTCGCCGACCGGGCCCAGGTGCTCGCCACCGCCCTCGGGATCGCGCGCTCGATCGCGGACAAGCCGGCGGACGCGGTCCGGGTGCTCAAGCAGGACCTCGCGGACCGTTCCCTGGCCCGTCTCGCCCCCGTCGTCGCACGCGAGTCGGCCATGCACGAGCGGGTGTTCGGCAGCGGCTCGGTGGACCGCATCGAGGCCCACTTCCGCAAGGTGGACCGCTTCCGCTCCGGCGGGACGGAGCCCGGGCCGGCAGAGGCTTCCCCTCCGGTGCCGGCACCGGTGCCAGTGCCGGTGCCGGCTTCCGTCCCGCCCCAGGCTCCGCCTCCGCCCCGGGCCGCGCCCCGGCCACCGGTCCCGTCCCCGGCACCGGAACCGGCGCAGCTCTCGGCCGGCCGGCCGGAGGACGCGCGGATCACCGCCGTCGTGCAGGACGCGCTGTGCGAGAGCCTGTACATGAACCGCGACGAGATCGACCCGGCCCTCAGCTTCAACGAGATGGGTCTGGACTCGATCGGCGCGGTGGAGCTCGTACGGGCCGTCAACAAGGAGTTCGGCCTGGACATCGACTCGGTCGCTGTCTACGACCACCCCACGCTGCCGCGCCTCGTCGGCCACGTGGGCCAGGTGATCGAGCGCGACCTGAACCTCCTGGCGTCCGCGACGTCCCCGGCGGAGGAACCTGCGGCCCCGGCCCCGGTCCCCCCCGGGGAGTGCGTGATCGCCAGGGCGGGCCACCCCCCGCCGGCGGTGGCCACGGCCGACGGAAATGTGGAGCTTCGAGGCTCCTTCCGGTCGGCTCCAGCCGTT